>SFHN01000107.1 GCA_004555635.1 [Eubacterium] saphenum | reverse complement strand
ACTATATATGTGCATAAACGGTATACCGCCGTTTTCAGAATATAAATAAAGGAAATAAGGAAGGGTCAACACTATGAGTAAGGTAGTCAAGTTCGGAGGAAGCTCCCTCGCAGACGCAAAGCAGTTCAGAAAGGTTGCGGATATCATCAACGCAGACCCCGAGCGCTGCTATGTCGTTCCGTCCGCGCCCGGAAAGCGCTTCATCGACGACACAAAGGTAACGGATATGCTGTACCACTGCTATGATGAGGTGCAGGGCGGCGCGGATTTCGCAAAGAGCTTCGCTCCCATCAGAGAGCGCTTTAACGGCATTATCGCAGACCTCGGCATTGAGCTTTCGCTTGAGGACGAGTTTATCAAAATCGGCAAGAATTTCGTAGCCTCCGCAGGCAGAGATTACGCGGCCTCCCGCGGCGAATACCTCAACGGTATCATTCTCGCAAAGTATCTCGGTTACGAGTTCGTTGACGCGGCAAAGGGCATTTTCTTTGACAACAAGGGCAACTTTGACGGCGACATCACCAACGCCTGCCTCGGCGCAATGCTCGACAGAATCCCGAAGGCGGTCGTTCCCGGCTTCTACGGCGCAATGCCCGACGGCACGATAAAGACCTTCTCGCGCGGCGGCAGCGACTTTACAGGCTCTATCGTCGCAAAGGCTGTCGGCGCTTCAATCTACGAAAACTGGACAGACGTCAGCGGCTTTCTGGTTGCAGACCCGAGAATTGTCGAAAACCCCGCAGGTATCAGCGTAATCACCTACTCCGAGCTTCGCGAGCTTTCCTATATGGGCGCGAGCGTGCTGCACGAGGACGCTATTTTCCCCGTAAGAAGCGCGAACATTCCGATTAACATAAAGAACACAAACGCTCCGCAGGACGCGGGCACCTTTATCGTACCGACAGGCACGGAGCAGCCGAGCAGCTATGTCATCACGGGCATCGCGGGCAAGAAGGGCTTCTCCGCAATCTCGCTCGAAAAGGACAGAATGAACTCGGAGAAGGGCTTTATGCGCCGCCTGCTTCAGGTGCTCGAAAACCACGGGATTTTCCCCGAGCATATGCCGACAGGTATCGACACGCTTAGCGTTGTTGTGAACTCCGCGGAGCTTAACGGTCAGCGCGACAAGCTTACCCAGCGCATAAAGGACGTTGTAAGACCCGACCACTTTGAAATTATCGACGAACTTGCGCTTATCGCTGTCGTAGGACGCGGAATGAAGAGCGTAAAGGGTACGGCGGGCAGAGTGTTCTCTGCGCTTTCCCACGCGGACATAAACATCAGAATGATTGACCAGGGCTCCTCCGAGCTTAACATCATCGTCGGCATTGACGCCGCGGATTTTGAAAAGGCAATCAAGGTTATTTACTATATGTTCATAGGCAGCGAGCAGTAATTCACTGCCTTTTGCGCCGTTGCTGTGCGGGTGCTTTATATGAAAAAGAACACAAAAATTGTGCTTGCCGCCGTAGGTGCAATAGTGCTGACTACCGTCGTTATATTCGGGCTGACGTATGCGGTGTATTATCCGCTTATAGTGAAAGCGAAGGCGGATAACAAGTACCGCGAGCGCGTGGTGTCGGAATGTACGGAGCTTTTCTCGCGCTATCCCGACAGCGTTGGCTGGACGGAGGAATACTATGGCACGGATATCCCGCTGCTTGCTGACGCGGACTATATCGACCGCTCGCTTTCCGAGGGGTTTTACGTCGGCACGGCGGCGGAGCTTGCAAGTTACTGCTGGTATATCAACACGCAAAACGCGCAGGACGTCGATATGACGATAACTGCCGATATCGACCTTTCGGGGTACAACTGGGCGCCGATAAGCTGCGGCAGCGACACGGGGCGCTTTAACGGCGATATCGACGGCGGCGGTCACACCATAACGGGACTTAGCATAAACTCGCGGGAGTTTTACTACGGCGCGTTTATCGGCTATGAAAACAACGCCTGCCTGCACGATATCACGTTTGACAGCGCGGAAATTCGCTGTAAAGGCTCCGGCGCTGTTTGTATCGGCGAGGCTATAGGCGGCAGCCTGCGTAATGTCACCGCCGTGAATTGCAGCGTTGACAGCAAGTGGAACGGCGGCGCGCTTATCCAGCATAACGCCCACGCGGAGATTGAAGGCTGCTCTGCGGACGTTAAGGTGATTGTCGGCGGAAAGGTGATATCCTAAACTCTGCTTATCAAGCGGCGGGTGCCGCAGCAAATAATCAAATAGGGGGAAACGACAATGAATTACTCCGAGTATCTGGCAAACGGTATGGTATCGGGCGGAAAAGCAGCCGCCTACAAAAATCACTTTATCAAGAACATCGAGGTAATCGGTCAGCGAAAGCTCGCCGTAATCGGCGACGGAAAGGACTACGAGCTTCTGATGAGCACAATGTCGGCGCTTCGCACAAAGGGCGTGCGCGTGCCGGAAGTCGCGTTCAGTGTTGTGCTTAACGAAAACGAAGCAGACCCCGACAACGACATTAAGTTCATCGACGAGCTGAAGGGTATGTCCAAGGCTATCTACGCTGTTATCGTAAAGCCGTTTACCCCTGCGCAAACGCAGCTCGCGGCTATGGCGGGCGTTGTCGGCACGTCGCAGGAGGCGGCGGCTGCGCTGAAGCACATCTGCGGCTACACCGACAGTGATTTCTGTCAGATGAACGACCCCGAAGGCTCGGGACTTAAAGGCAAGCTCGGAGAAAACAAGGCGAACGGCGCACTTAATTCCGAGGCGAAGCAGGCGGCCAATAAAGCTGCGGAAACAGCCGCGCAGCTTTCTGCGTACAAGGGCAAGATGAACGGAGAGCGCTGCTTTATCCTCGGCAATCCCGCAGCGAAGCTTGACGAGCTTAACTCGCTGCTTAACGAGCGCACCTTTGCTGCAAACGACTTTTGCAGCCTGTTTGCAAAATCGCCGCAGCGCCCGTCGTTCTTCCTGCTGACAACGGCAGACGCTTACCTCGGCAACGGAAAGTACATAGAGGGTATGGAGTGCTTCGTAAACACCGACGTAACCGTGTTTGAGGACAAGTTCAAGAAAAAACCCACCTATCTTCCCCACGTCGGAAACGGTCTTATCGACGCGCTTCCCGCTTTCAGACAGATGCAGAGCGAATGGGACACCGCGAAGATTCTGCCGCTGTATGAAATGCTTCAGCTTGCGCTTTATATGGGTTTTTCGGAAATCTATATCCACGGCTTTGACGAGCTGTTTTCGCTCGAATATTCCGAGGGTGTCGGAAGACTTCCGCAGGAAGGCAAGGCTCCGTCCTATCCGTCGAGAGTTCGCAGAACGCTCGAACAGGTGAACGACTACGCAAAGGCAAACGGCGCGAAAATCTTCACGATGTGCGAAACCGAGGGGCTTTCGATGTTCGAGCGCCGCGATATCGCGGAAATCGACTTTTCCACCTCCGCGCTTTTCAAAAGGATAACCGAATAATCGACCGCTTTTCTTTGCCGAAAGGAGAAGGCTATGTTCAGGAAACGCCTTGCCCCGATTGTTGCCGCGCTGCTTTGCATATGCCTTTTTGCGGGCTGCAAATCGCAGGAAGCCGAGTCGGAAGCGCTCGACAGCGGCGCTCGTGATGTCGTCAAGGAACAGCCGTCTGCCGCTAATAGTGCAGCAGAAACGCTTAACACCTCCGAAGAATCCTCCGCCGAACTGCCCGCGGAAAATCCCCCCGAGGAACAGCCCGACGAAACAAGCGAAGCTTCGGACGAGGTTTTTCACGCAAAAGCGGATATCCCCGACGGGGTTTGGGTTGACGAAAACGGCTTTGTAATGCTGTCCAAGGGCGGGGAAATCACCCTGCGCAGCGGCATTCCGACGAAAAGCTTTTCCGTTTCCGAAACCGACGAAAACACGATAACCGTCTGCGGGCGGCGCGCTGTAAAATCGGACAGCGCCGAGGGCAGGGAGCTTCTTTCCGACTTCGGGAAAAAGCTTTACGGCGAATGGACTTTTGGAAACTTCGGGTTTTCTTACGTTTTCAAGGATAACGGCAAGCTTGTTCTGCGCATTTACGGCGAGGATTACAGCGAGGAAGAATACTCTCTTGACGGGGCGTGCATACTTCTTTACAGCGGGACAGATTTTGAATGCCCGGTATACGCCGCGGTAGAAAACGACACCCTTTATATGACCGAGGGCGAAGCGTCATTGCCGCTTTACCGCAAGGGCAGCGAGGCGGAAAAGGCGGCTTTGGAGAAAATTAACGCCGAGATGATTGCCGCGGCGGCAAAGGAGCTTTGCGGCGAGTGGTACAACGAAACGAGCGGCGAAATATGGCGCTTTGACGAAAACGGCGCGCTTTCTGTCGATAACAAGGCGCGGGAGTTTTCGCTGTTTGTAGACGATATGGGAGAAGTCTGCGCGGAGTTTGACGGCAAGGAATATTCGTTCAGTTCGTGGGGCAGGCTCGTTTTCACCTGCGATGACGAAACGATATCGCTTGTTTCGACCGACTCAGACGAATACCGCATAGCAAAACAGAAGGAGCGCCTCGGAACCGAGGCGAAGGAGCTTCTGTCGCGCTATCCCGACAACGACGGCTGGACGGAGCGCTTTGACGTTGGGGATATCCCGCTGCTTGCGGACGCGGACTATATCGAAAAGTCTGTTGCCGCGGGGATATTCTATGTGTCAACGCCCGAGGAGCTTGCAAGCTGCTGCTGGTTTGTGAACACCTGCGACAGCACATATATGCCGATTATGCTGCAAAACGACATCGACCTTGCGGGGTACAGATGGGCGCCGATGGGCTGGAACGGCGGCGAAAACGACCACCCGTTCGCGGGCTTTGTTGACGGCGGAAACCACACGATACGCAACATGACTGTCCCCGAGGGCTTTTCCGATGCGGGCTTTATCGGCTGGGAAACCTTCTGCCGCGTTCAGAATATCCGCTTTGAAAACGCGTTCGTCGAGGGGTCAAACGCGGGAATTGTTTCGGGTCAGGCTATCGGCGGCGCATACGAAAACATCTATGTGAGCGGCACGGTAAACGGGGCAAGCGCAGGCTCTATGCTCGGCTATGACGCAAACACGACAAAGAAAAACTGCACCTCCGACGTTATTGTAAACGGAGAGAAGTTCGACTTTCTCTCGTGGAACGAGAAGCGAAAGAGCGAGATTGTCGTAGATAATATGGTGGAAATAACGATGGACGACGACCACACCGTTCACCGTCCCGAAGTAGAGGGCTACCGCAATCTCGGCTGGATGGTTTTCTACAACGGCGAGCAGGTGCTTCACCGAAACGCGGAGAACGAGCTGTCGTACAGATATTTCCTCGAAGAAAGTGGCG
>SFHN01000106.1 GCA_004555635.1 [Eubacterium] saphenum | reverse complement strand
CCCAGCGGCTTTTTCCGCTCTTGGCGCCGCCCGTTATTAGAATATTTTTAGCCATTTTGCATTCATTCCTTTCCTGAATAATTGACCGCAAAAAGCGTTATGAATAGAAATATATACCTTTATAATTCTATCACACTTTTTTGTAAAAGTAAATAAGCAAAAAGCAATTTCTTCCTTTTGTAAAAAACAGGTGTGCCACTTTTGTGCAATTGTACAACATTCATAAAATCGGATAACTCTATACCCCTTGCAATTATATTCTTGTTATGATATAATAAACAAGTGTGCTTAAATGTACATTGTTGATAATATGCATTGAACAGCCGGATATTCTCCTGCATAAAATAGAGCGGAATTCTTTTTGCGCAATTGTTGGAACAATGCACAAATCGATTGTGCTTCGGTTGAATATTCTTTGTTGTTTTACTGCGTTAAAACCTATTGACATAATATGTTTTATGTGCTATAATCATTTCAAACCCAAAAAGCGCATAAAACTCCAAAAAACGGAGTGATGTTGTGGATATATCGTTCATTCAGAGGTTTGCCCCGATGTATGCAGAGGCGGCGCTGCTTACGCTCGGAATAGGCACGGTAGGCATTGTCCTGTCGGTTGTCGTCGGGCTTATTTGCGCGCTCGTGAAGTATTACAGGGTTCCCGTGGCACGTCAGATAGTGTCGGCGTACATTGAGCTTTCGCGAAACACCCCGCTGATTGTTCAGCTTTTCTTCCTCTATTTCGGACTTCCGAAGGTGGGGATAAGATGGTCGAGCGCGGCTTGCGGTATCATCGGACTTGCGTTTCTGGGCGGAAGCTATATGGCGGAGAGCTTTTTAAGCGGACTTTCATCTGTCGGAAAAATTCAGACCGAAAGCGCCGAGAGCCTCGGTATGAAGCCGCTTCAGGTTATGCGCTACATTGTTCTGCCGCAGGCGGCTGCCGACGCGATGCCTGCGTTCTGCGCGAACGTAATCTTCCTGCTTAAAGAAACGAGCGTTTTCAGCGCGGTTTCGCTGGCGGATTTGATGTACGTCGCAAAGGACCTCATCGGAATGTACTACAACACCTGGGAAGCGCTGCTTATGCTTGTTCTGGCGTATCTCGTGATTATTCTGCCGATATCCGTGGTGTTCTCGGTATGGGAGAGGAGGCTGCGGCGTGCAGGGGCTTAGTGTGCTTTTTGACGGTAACAATATGCTTCGCCTGTTACAGGGCTTATGGGTTACGATAAGGATATCGCTCGTTTCCATTGCTTTTTCGCTGGTGCTGGGCGCGCTTTTCGGCGCGGTTATGACGCTGAAAAACAGGGCGGTTAAGGCGGTTTGCCGCGTTTACCTCGAGATTGTCAGGATAATGCCGCAGCTTGTATGGCTGTTTATCGTATTCTTTGGCTTTACAAAGCTCACGGGAGCAAATCTGAGCGGCGAGGTTTCCGCGGTCATCGTGTTTACGATATGGGGCACGGCGGAGATGGGCGACCTTGTCCGCGGCGCTATTAACGCTGTTCCGCGCCATCAGTTTGAGAGCGGCTATTCGCTCGGACTCAGCAAGGCTCAGCTTTACTTTTACATCATTTTTCCGCAGGCGGTCAGAGGGCTGCTGCCGAATGTGATAAATCTTTCAACGCGTATGATAAAGACAACGGCGCTGGTATCGCTCATAGGCGTTACCGAGGTGCTGAAGGTCGGAAAGCAGATTATCGACGCAAACCGTTTCGAGTGTCCCGACGCGGCGCTGTGGGTATATGCGGCGATATTTATGATGTACTTTTTGATTTGTTTTCCGCTGTCGTTGGTTTCGAGGAAGCTTGCAAGTAGCAAGAAGTGTTGAAAGTGAGTGTAGATTATGAGTGAACATATTATAGATATAGTTGATTTGGTAAAGCGCTTTGGCGATAACACCGTGATAAACGGGCTGTCGCTCAGCGTATCAAAGGGCGAGGTTGTCGTGCTTATCGGCCCGTCGGGCTGCGGAAAGAGCACTTTGCTGCGCTGCCTTAACGGGCTTGAGCCGATACAGGGCGGCAGCGTTTCGCTTCACGGCGAGCCTGTCGAGCACGGAAAGCCCAGCCTCCACAGCATTCGCCAGCGCATAGGAATGGTGTTTCAGAGCTACGACCTGTTCCCGCATATGACCGTGATGAACAACATCACGCTTTCGCCGATAAAGGTGCAGAAGCGCGAAAAGGCGGAGGTTGAGCGGAAGGCGATGGAGCTTCTCGAGCGCGTAGGACTTAGCGACAAGGCGAATGAGTACCCTGCGCAGCTTTCGGGCGGACAGAAGCAGCGAGTTGCGATTGTCCGCAGTTTGATAATGAACCCCGACATAATGCTGCTTGACGAGATAACGGCGGCGCTTGACCCGGAGATGGTTCACGAGGTGCTTAACGTTGTGCTTGACCTCGCGAAAAACGGCACGACAATGATGATTGTGACGCACGAAATGGCGTTTGCGGAGGCTGTCGCAGACCGCGTTGTGTTCCTTGACGGCGGCGTTATCGTCGAGGAGGGCGCGCCCGCGGAGTTTTTCCACAATCCCAAGACCGAGCGCGCACAGAGATTTCTAAAGACCTTTACCTACTCAAAATAAACAAGAGCGGGAAAGAATACAAACAAAGAAAACAGGGAGGCAATTACTATGAAACTATTCAAGAAAATCACTGCGCTTTTCGCTGCGGCAGCCGCTGCGCTGTCCCTTGCTGCGTGCGCAAGCAACGACGGCGCAAGCAATGCCGGCTTCAGAACCGTTGACGAAATCAAGAAGTCGGGAGAAATCACCATCGGCGTATTCTCCGACAAGAACCCCTTCGGCTACGTTGACAACAACGGCGAGTATCAGGGCTATGATGTTTACTATGCAAAGAGAATTGCGCAGGATTTGGGCGTCGAGCTGAAGCTTGTTCCCGTTGAGGCGGCAAGCCGCGTTGAGTTCCTCGAAACAGGCAAGGTTGACATTATCCTCGCGAACTTCACCGTAACCGAGGAGCGCGCGCAGAAGGTTGACTTCGCGCTGCCTTATATGAAGGTTGCTCTCGGCGTTGTATCGCCCGAAAGCGCTCCGATAAACGATGTTTCCGAGCTTAACGGAAAGACCCTCATCGTTGTAAAGGGAACCACCGCCGAAACCTACTTCACCGAAAACTGCCCCGAGGTTAAGCTTCAGAAGTACGACGAGTACAACGAGGCATACTCCGCGCTTCAGGACGGACGCGGCGACGCGTTTTCCACCGACAACACCGAGGTTCTCGCGTGGGCTATGGCAAACCCCGGCTTCACCGTCGGCGTTGAGTCGCTCGGCAGCCTTGACGCTATCGCAGGCGCGGTAACAAAGGGCAACTCGACCCTGCTTAACTGGATGAACGACGAGATAAAGGCGCTCGCAGACGAGCAGTTCTTCCACGCAGACTACGACGCAACTCTCGCAGCCGTTTACGGCACCTCCGTTGACAAGGATAACCTTGTTGTCGAGGGCGGCGTAATGTAAAACGTACTGTTCTACGGACATTTTCACCCGCAAAGCAACCGGCTCTGCGGGTGATTTTTATTTGCGGTTAGGGGGTAAATCAACAGCTTTTGCGGTAATTCCCGCCTTGTTATTGCATAGAAATAAATGGTGTCGGAAAGTTCGGAATAACCCTTTGAAAAGGCGGCGGTTTTCTGCGGGAAAGCTCGGACGGTTGAAAAAATTCGTGTATTTCGACAAAAAAATTACAAATGATTACAAAATGACTTTTTGCCTTGAAATTTGTCGAAAAATGATGTACAATACAAATAAGCCATATGGCAGCATTGCATTTAGCTGTGACTAACCGTTTTGATATATATTTGAGGACTGATTTTTTTGAAGAAGTTATTTTGTATTTTTTCGTTGGCTGCTTCGGCGGCGCTGCTTTGCTCTTGTGCAAGCGAGGAACAGCGCTCGTCCATAAACGTGCAGCTTATTGATATAAAAACCGACAGCGTTTCCGAGGACGCAACTTCCCCCGCCGAAAGCACGACACCTTTGCAGGAAGCGCCTTCCGCGTCGGAAAGCGAGGAACCCGCCGACAGCACAGATATCCCCGCAGACGGCACCGATGTCATCGACGAGGAACCAAAGGAGCCTGTTTTTACTGCTCCGCCCGTTGTTGACCCGATTGCCGAACCGTTTTACATAGACGACTACGCCGCCTACTACCTGACGCCAGAGGAGCGCAGCTTTACCGACCGCTCGATTTTTGTCGGCGACAGCATTTGCCTTGGCTACTCGGTGTATAAGTTTGTCGGCGAGGAGCACGTTTTCGCGCGCGGCTCGCTTGCGGCGCGTAATTTCTACGAGTTCGAGTTTTACAGCGGCGAGGAGAAGATTGACTTCGCGCAGGCGCTGGAGCGTTCTTCGCCCGAGCTTGTTTTCCTCTCAATGGGAATGAACGATATCAATATGACCGACGAGCAGACCTACTGCGAAAATTACCGCGCTATCATTGAGCAGGTTCTTGCGCAGACGCAAGCCGAGGTTTACGTCGCGGCGATAACCCCGATAGACAGCGAGTTCTCCACAAACTACCGCATAGACTGCTTCAATGTCGCTATGCGGGGCTATATCGAGGAGAATTTCGGCGCGAGGGTGCATTTCCTTGATTTTGCGAAGCACCTTAAAGATGCCGACGGCAAGCTTAAGGAGTGCTTTAACGGCGGCGACGGAATACACTTGTCGCCCTATGCGTACTATGTTGCGCTATGGGAAATCGACAGGCAGACAAGGCAGGACGGAGTAAGATGATATGAAAAAGGGTCTGTTAATAGGATTATGCGTTGCCGTTGCGGTAATCGGCGTGGTGGGCATTGCGGTCGGGCTGACAATTCTCGTTGTTCCGCCCAGCACCTATGAGGAATACGCCTCATATCAGACAGCAGACGGCGCATACACCGTAAGCGTTATGGCGGCGGGAGAGATAAATTCCGCGAACGAGGAAACGATATACGTCAAGATATTCTGCCGCGAGAACAGCAGCGGCAGCGAAAAGCTGACATTCGAGCGAAGCTGCGTTTTTGACTCAGGCGACAGGGCGGGGTACTTTGAGTTCTCCGAGCGCGAGGGCGGCGTTACCGTTTCGGTTAACGATAAAAATTCGCCCACACGAAAGACGATATTGTTCAAAGAACTGTTCTGATATTTACAGCCCGATTTTGAAATGAAATCGGGCTGAGACCGTCGAAAAAGTCCCGTTGGGACTTTTCCGACGAAACATCCGCACTGCCCGCACTCACTGCCGGCAAAGCCGTCAGTTCGCACAGTTGTGCGGATAGAAGTATTTTTTGCCCCGGCAAAGCTGGGGCAAA
>SFHN01000105.1 GCA_004555635.1 [Eubacterium] saphenum | reverse complement strand
CGCGAAAATTTAATACGGTGTTGTCTTTGCTAACCACCGTTAAAAAACAAGGAGTTTTTTTATGTCCGAAAACAAAATTTTTACCCTCGTAAATATGGTGAGATTGGCGATTGTAGCGGCGCTTTATGTGGTGATTACAATCCAATTCTCGGGGATTTCCTACGGTCCGATTCAGTTCCGATTTTCGGAGATACTGGTGCTGCTGTGCTTTTACAGAAAGGATTACAGCGCGGCACTTATCCTCGGCTGCTTTATCGCGAACCTGTTCAGCCCGTTCGGTCTTTACGACATCATTTTCGGCACGCTGGCGACGGCTGCTGCGGTGCTTCCGATGTTCAGAATGCCGAACATCTGGCTTGCCTCGCTGCTTCCGGTTGTCGCAAACGGGCTTATCGTAGGGCTTGAGCTTTACCTGTGCGGAGAGCCTTTCTGGTTCAGCGCGGCGACGGTTGCGCTCGGAGAGCTTGTGGTTATCACGATAATCGGCTGCCCGCTGTTCAAGCTGGTGCTGGAGCGCAGCAAGCCCGTTATGTCGATATTAGGCGCGGCGCGCCCCGAGCAGGGTGCTTCGGCGGGCAAATCGGCGCTCTGACGGGTAACTTGATTTTAGCAGTTTAACAACGGCAGGGTCGAGTGCCTCGACACGCTGTTCCGCCTTTTAGCAGGATACATTTGCATAGGTTGATTAACGGCGGGGGCGTTACGCTCCTGCCGTTTTCTGCGCAATTTTTATCGCGAATCGCCACAAACCGGCGAACGCATTGTCAAAGCGCGAATGACTTCGGTTTTGATTGTTGTTTCGTTCTGATGAACGAAGCAACAATGGGGGGAGAACTCTTGTTTTTCCCCCCTTGCCCCTTTAGCGCTTTGTGCGAAGCACATAATGCGATAATGCGTCCTTTTGTGTCAAAAGGAAGCGAAAAACAGTCCGCGCTTCGCGCGGGAGTACACCCAAAATCGAAACGGCAGGAGCGTAACACCCCCGCCGGTAATTAACCTACCAACCGTTGCGCCTAACAAAAGGCGGAACAGCGTGTCGAGGCACTCGACCGACCTACATTCGCAGGGCGTCGGCGGGGTTAAGCGCCGCTGCCTTGTAGGCGGGGTACGCGCCGAAAATCGCGCCGATAAGCGCAGACGCGCCCGCCGAAGCCGCAAGGCTCGCAGGCTCAACCGAAAACGGAACGCCCGCAAGCGCGCAGCCGAGCACCGCCACCGACAGCCCCGCAGCCATTCCGCCCGCGCTTCCAAGCAGCGACAGCGTTATGCTCTCGGTAAGAAACTCCGCGCAGATATCGCGCTTTCTTGCACCGATACTCTTTTTTATGCCTATCTCCCGCGTCCGCTCGCCGACGCTCATCATCATAGTCGTCATCACTGATATTCCCGACACAATCAGCGATATCCCCGCGACAAGCGACAGTACCGTTGTCACTATCCCGAGAATGTCGTCAAGCTGGGACTTCTGGCTCAGAAGATTGTTGCAGACGTAGCCGTCAACGTGGCGGTTTTCCTCGTTAAGCGCCGCAGTAACCTCGCTAACCACCGCCTCGTCGCCGTCGATTTCCGAAAGCTTTACCGCAATCTTGTCATAGGTCGTCCGCCCGCACAGCGACTGCATTGTGCTTATCGGGATATACACAAACGCGGGAACAATGTTCGTAAGCATACCCTGAACCCCCGACAGCCCCGTTTCCGCAACCCCGACTATCTCAAACTCGTGATACTTACCCCCAAGAAACACGTTCACCTTTTTCCCCGTTATATTCCCCCTGCCGTAGCTGTCGAGCGCGAATTTTTCGTCGATAACGCACACGCGCCGCCGTCCTGCCGTGTCGCTGTTGTTAATAAGCCTGCCGTGCTTCGCTTTAAGGGAAATAAGGCTGTCCGCGCTTTTGTCCACGCCCCACACATACGCGTCAAACCGCCGCCCGATAAGCCGCGCTTCGGTTATGCTTGACATAAGCGGCATTACCTCGCTGACTCCCTCGACAGAGCGCACAATCGAAAGGTCGTTATCCGTTATCGCGACGGAAACGCACTTGTCCGCGGGCTGAACCAAAAGCGTGTCAACGCCCATTGTTATCAGCTTTGCGCTGACCTGCTCGGTGCCGACCGCGCCCACCGTCGATATCAGCACAACCGAGAACACGCCGACGGCTATCCCCGCCATTGTCAGCAGCGAGCGCGTTTTTGCGCGGAATATGTTTAGTATCGCCTTTGAGATATTCATTCGCCGCCCTCCATTCGGATAAAGCCGCGGCCTTCAATGTCCGACGGCGAAGCGAACACCTCGTCCGATACCGAAACGCCCTTCAGAATTTCCGTTCCGTCGGAAAACTCCGCGCCGGTAAATATGCCGCGGCGCTGCGCCTCGCCGTCCCGGTAGACGTAGACATATTCCCCCGCCTCGTCCTGCCCGATTGCTTCGTAGGGAAGAACGCAGATTTCGCGCGGGTCGGAAAGCAGTATCTCGACATATGCGGTAAGCCCGCTTTTTAAGCGCGCGTCCTCGCGGTCGGGGGAAATCACTACGTCAACCACCGTTTCAAGCACCGCGCCGTTGTACCTGTTGCGCGCGGAGGAGGCGATTCTGCTGACCGTTCCGCAGAAAACAGTGTCGGGATAAGCCGCGCAGGTGAAACGCGCCTGCTGACCCTCGCATACGCGGGAAATCGCAAGCTCGCTTACCGCCGCAGTTACCATAAGCGTGTCCGTTGCGGCTATCGTGGCAATGCTGTATCCGCTCTCAACCGCCGCGCCGTTTCCCGCTGTCGAAACAACGCGCCCCGCGCAGTCCGCGACAACCTCCGACGGAATGAGCGACACCGCAGCCGAGAGGTTTGAGCTTGCCACGGCGAGCTGATAAACCTGCCCCAAAGATTCGATAAGCGACGCGGTAGCCTTTTTGTCAACTGTCGCGAGCCTGTCCCCGACCTCAACAGTATCGCCCTCGCCGACAAGGAAGCTGCCGATAACCAGCGGCAGCGCGGAGGTGACCTCCTTCTGACCGATGTAGCTAAGCGAGCCGCTTGCCGTAACCTTTTCGGTGTAGGTGCGCGGCAGGGCGCTCACCGTTTTCATAGCCGGCACGCTTTTCTCCACCACTCCGGGCGCGGATATCACCAGCCCGATAACCGCAAGGCTTGCTGCAGCAACCGCGATAATTCTTTTCATAACCGTTCCCCCTGTCACAAAATATTACCCTTATATTGTGACTTGCGGGCGGAATATTATACCGAGCGAAACGGAAAAAATTTGTCGGGGCGCCCCGACGGGCAATTCCGGTCGGGTGCCCCGACGGGCAATTCCGCCTTTCGTTCAGCGGAACGTTTGCGCAGATTGCCGAACGGCGGGGTTCAAAGGCGCCTGAAATTTCGATTTTGGGTGAAATCCCGCGCGTAAGCGCAGCCCAAAGAATTTGCACTTGCAAAATGCGCCGAAAAGTGCTATAATTATAGTGTATTTTTGTAAATGCATAATCACGGGTATTTTCCCCGATAAAAGGAAGGATAAAACACAATGAAATTAGGTATGGTAGGTCTGCCGAATGTCGGCAAGAGCACGCTGTTCAACGCGCTCACAAACGCGGGCGCGGAAAGCGCAAACTACCCGTTCTGCACGATAGAGCCGAACGTTGGTATCGTGTCGGTGCCTGATGAGCGCCTTGACGAGCTTGCAAAAATGTATAACCCCGAAAAGTTCACGCCCGCAACGCTTGAGTTCGTTGATATCGCCGGTCTTGTAAAGGGCGCGAGCAAGGGCGAGGGTCTTGGAAACAAGTTCCTGTCGAATATCCGCGAGGTTGACGCTATCGTTCACGTTGTGCGCTGCTTCGCCGACGACAACATAATTCACGTTGACGGAAGTATTGGCGCGGCGCGCGATATCGAAACGATAAACCTTGAGCTTATCTTCTCGGATATCGAAATCGTTGAGCGCCGTATCGACCGCGCAAAAAAGGCGATGAAGGGCGACAAGAGCTTTCAGAAGGAGGCGGACTTCTTTGAGGCGCTCAAGGCTCACCTTGAGGAGGGAAAAAGCGCGCGCAGCTTTGACTACTCCGAGGATGAGCGCGGCTTTTTGAAGGACACGCCTTTGCTGTCGAATAAGCCCGTTATCTACGCCGCAAACCTATCCGAAGCGGATTTCACAGGTGACATAAACGCAAACGCGGAGTACAGGGCGGTTTGCGAAATCGCCGAGCAGGAGCACGCGGAGGTGCTTCCCATCTGCGCTCAGATTGAGGCGGAGATGTCCGATATGGACGACGAGGACAAGGCGATGTTCCTTGCTGATATGCACCTCGAAAGCTCGGGGCTTTCGCGTATCATAAAGACCGGCTACCGTATGCTCGGGCTTATCTCTTACCTCACGGCAGGACCGCAGGAGGTTCGTGCGTGGACTATCACTAAGGGAACAAAAGCGCCGCAGGCAGCGGGTAAAATCCACACCGACTTTGAAAAGGGCTTTATCCGCGCGGAAATCGTGTCGTTCGACGACCTTATGTCCTGCGGAAGTATGGCTGCGGCAAAGGAAAAGGGACTTGTCCGCTTGGAGGGCAAGGATTATGTTATGCGGGACGGCGACGTTACCCTGTTCAGATTTAACGTTTAAGCAAGAGGTGTTTTTATGAACAAGGTTTATAACAGCGGAAACGGAAACAACAAAAAGGCTGCGGCTTTGTTTGTTTTGCAGGTTATCCTCGGTATGATGCCCGTGCTGCTGCTTATTGCCTTTGTTATGCTAAGGCTGTATACTATGCCCATTATTGCCGCGGTGGTTATCTTCCTCATTCTTTTGTGCAACGTAGGCTATGTGCTGCTTGCGCGGCGGTATGCGGTTTTAAGCAGCGGACTGCGCGGCGAGCGCGATCTCTACCGCACCGTAAAAAAGCTAAGCGGCAACAACATTATTCTGCGCAACCTTCCCGTGCGCTATAAGCGTGGGCGGTCGGAGCTTGATATGCTGGTTATCAGCCACAACGGAATTATCATTGTTGAGGTAAAGAACCACAGCGGTACGATTTTCGGAAGCTGGAAAAGCGACGTGTGGACGCAGAAGAAGTTCTACCGCGACGGGAAAACCACTTCCAACGAGATGGATAACCCGATAAAGCAGATGCGCCGACAGCGCGATATCGTAAAGAGCATTCTTAACTCGGCGGGAGAAAACGTGTGGATTGACACCGTGCTGTATTTCTCCTCGCCTAACGCAAAGCTAAGGCTGTCGCTGCGCGAAACCGACTATGTCTGCGCAAGCAACGGCGAGCTGCTAAGCTTTCTCGAAAATTACAAGCACGGTGAAACCCTCTCCCGCACACGAATGGACAGAAT
>SFHN01000104.1 GCA_004555635.1 [Eubacterium] saphenum | reverse complement strand
GAAAAAGCGCTTTGTGCCGATTACCGCCGCGCCGAAATTCGGCTCCGCGATAAAGCCCTTTATCGTGAATACGCGCTTGTTATCATCGTTTCCGAAAACCACTTCCGAGCCGATTTTTACGTCGGAGTAAAGCCCCGTAAGCGAATAGGGAACATAAATTTCTCCGTCGCAAAGCGGCGCCGGGTTTTCAATATAGCCCGTGAATTTCTCGTTGAAAACGCGGTAGATTTTGTGGCTGTCGGGGTAGATAAGGCTTATCTGATAAATGTCCTGCCCGCTAAGCGAAGCCGCCGCGCTGAAAACGCATTTGACAGCAGACGCGTCCTCAACGTCGGGGTTTTCCCGGATGTCGTCTAAAATGCTTTCGTCCGTCCGTGCCCCTATCAAAAATGCGGTTACATCCGGCGTTTTGGCGAAGCTGTGCGCGGCAGTAAGCGCCTTGTCAATGTTGTCGTTGTTGCTGACGGTTACGGTAAAGGAAAGGGTTATTATTGCCATAAGCGCGGCTATGCTTTTAAACGCGCCTTTTTTGTGCTTTATGTTGGCTTTAATCAGCTTAATTATCTCCATGCAGCCACCTCACCATTCCATGGATGCAAGCCACGCGTTAACCTGCGTTTCGCGGCTCTTTTCCGCTTCGGGGGAGTAGGGCGCAAGCTCGATATCTCCGATAACCGCGCCGTCTGCGAGGTAGATGATCCTTGTCGCGCGAAGCGCCGCGCGGGCGTCGTGCGTTACCATTAAAATGCTCTGACCGCCGCTGTTGAGGTCGGTGAGCAGGTTAAGCACCTCGGTGGTGTTCTTTCGGTTAAGCGCGCCTGTCGGCTCGTCGGCAAAAAGCAGCTTCGGGCTGTTGATTACCGCGCGGGCGATTGCGCAGCGCTGCTGCTCGCCGCCCGAGCACTGCGACGGAAGCTGCGTTTTGATGTGGGAAATGCCCATTTTGGTGATAAGCTCCTCCGCGCGGGAGTTAACCTCCTCGGCGGAAGCCGCTTTGTTAAGATAGCCGGGAACAGCCACGTTCTCAAAAAGCGAAAGGTTGCTTACAAGATGCATCTGCTGAAAAATAAACCCGAAATCCCCGTGACGGAGCTGCGCAAGGCTGTTTTCGGACATTTTTACGATATCGTTCCCGTTGTAGATAACCTGACCGCCCGTTGCCCTGTCCATACCGCTTAAAGCATACAACAGCGTTGACTTTCCCGAACCCGAAGCGCCCATTATGACGGTGAAATCGCCCTCGTAAATGTCTATATCAAGCCCGCTTAAAATGTGGTTCTGAACGCCGTTGTGCGCAAAGCTTTTGCAAAGTCCTTTTGCGGAGAGAATAGTATTTTTCATAAATTTTCAGCACCTTTCTGTTTTTTTCTATTTTACCGCAAAAGTTATTAAGAAGTATTTAAGAGTTTTCCGAAATCGGCAGAGAAATGGTGATTTCCAGCCCTTTTTCGCAATTTTTCAGCGATACGCTGCCGCGCGACTGCTCGGCGACATATTTCACGATGTATAGCCCAAGCCCCGAGCCTTGCTCGCTGCCGCAGTTTTTCCCGCGGTAAAACTTGCCGAAAATAAACGGAATATCCTCGTCGGGTATTCCCTCGCCGTAATCTCTGAAATGAATGCTGACCGCGTTTTCGCTGCGGGTAATGCTGACGTCAATGCGCGTCTTTGCATACTTTCGCGCGTTGGTTATAACGTTGCCGAATATCTGCGTTAGCCTGTTTCTGTCGGCGTTAATTTCTGCCGTGAAATCAGGGGCGGCGAAATGTACATCACCGTATTCCTCACCGATTTCGCCTATGACCTGCTTTGCGAAGCCGCAGAATTCGAGCCGCTCGCTGTTCATCTTCAGCTTGTCAAGGTCGGAGAGCGAATGCAGAAACATATCGTTTGTAAGCCTTGCGACCTCGTCGCACTTGCTCATAATAACCGAGAGATACTTCCTGCGCTTTTCGGGCGTATTGTCAAGCCCCTCGGCATAGGCGCGGATTGAAGCCACGGGAGTTTTTATGTCGTGGGAGAGGGTTGCGATGACGGTTTTGTTGTTTTCGATTGCCTCCTTTTCGCAGGCTCTCGCTTTCACGATTTCGCGGCGCATACTGTCAAACGCCCAAGTGAATTTTCCGAAGTAATTTGTCCGCTCATAATTTAGGGGCAGGTCAAAATCCCCGTTCGCAATGCGCTCGGCAAAGCCGTTTAGCTTTTCAAACGGGCGCAGAACGGCAAACCATATGTACACAAAAGCAACGATTATCACCGTCGCACCCGCTGCAAAAACCGCCCATAAGTACGGCGCGTTGCCCGTTGTTTCGGGAGAGTATTCCGACAAGGCGGCTTTTAGCCCCGCCGCGCAGACCAAAGCCGCATCCGTGTCGCCGCTAGCAATAAGCTGTTCGATTTCGTTTGCCGCGACGGCAAAGCTGCCGCAATCCTCCGCGGGATTTTCTGCGCAAAGCCCATACAGCACCGCTGTAAGAAAAGCCAGCGCTGCCACAAAGCAAAGCGCCGCCGCAAAAAGCTTTCCCTTCATTCCGCCACCTCCAGCATATAACCGACCTTGTAGACGGTCTTGATAAATTGCGGCTCGGCGGGGTTGTCCTCAAGCTTCTCGCGCAGCCAGCGAATATGTACCGCAAGCGTTGACGGCTCGACCTCGGAAAACGCGCCCCACACCTCGGACAGCAGCTTGTCCTTGGGTATCGCGGTGTTTTTGTTTTCGCAAAGGTAAGCCAACAGGTCAAACTCACGCAGGGAAAGCGAAACCGCTGCGCCGTTTTTCGTGACGGTGCGCGCGGTAATGTTCACAAAAACGCCGCCGAAGCTAACGGTTTTCTCCTCGCTGCCGAACCCGTAGGCGCGCCGTATCAGCGCGTTTACCCGCGCTAAAAGCTCCTTCATCGAATACGGCTTCGGAAGATAATCGTCGCCGCCTATGTCAAAGCCGTTTATGCGGTCGTCCTCGGCGGTGCGCGCGCTCGCAATAATCACAGGAACAGCAGACGCCCTGCGAAGCTGTGCACATATCTCAAAGCCCGTGCCGTCGGGAAGGTTTATATCCAGCAATACAAGCGAAAACTTCCGCTCGCCCAGCAGAAAAAATGCTTCGTCGCAGCTTTGCGCGCAGGTTACCCCGTAGCCGTAGTCTGTAAGCATTTCCGAAATGATAAACGACAGGTCCTTGTCATCGTCAACAATAAGGATTTCTTTCACAGCAATTCCACCCCCGTTTTCTGTTGTGACATTATAAATACTATATTTATTATAACATAACCGCAAGGTTATGTTATAATTGTCCGATACGCACGAAGCAAATCTTTGATTTGCGTATGTGCGAGGACATTTTGATAAGGGTATAATAAACGCTATGCGTTTATTATAACACAATCGTCGGAAAAATTCAATGAAAAAGCCGCTTTTAACACATAGTATCAAAAGCGACTTTATACTATTCAATTATGGCGGGCCGGATTTGGCAGCCCATTAACGAGTGGTGCGTTTTACATCTCGGCAAGCTCTGCAAAGCTCTGCTTCATTGCGGGGTAAAGCCTGCGGTACATCGCATAAACCTTTTCGTACTCGCGGGTGTTTTCCTCGACAGGCTCCTGTATCTTTTCGGGCTTTATTACCGCGCGGCAAGCCTCGGGAACGCTGGAATATAATCCCGCGCCGACTGCCGCAAGCAGTGCAACGCCAAGCGCAGGACCTTCCTTGTTGAGCGTGGTCTTTACGGGGCAGCCGTAGAGGTCGGCGAGCATCTGACGCCACAGCGGAGAGGTTCCGCCGCCGCCGCAAGCCATCATATCGCTTACGTTTATGTTCATCTCGCGCATTACGTCAACACAGTCGCGCAGCGAATAGGACACACCCTCCATAACAGCACGGAGCATATCGCGCTTCTTGTGCATTGTGGAAAGCCCGAAGAACACGCCTCTTGCGTTGGGGTCAAGGTGGGGAGTTCTCTCGCCGTTAAGGTACGGGAGGTACAGCAGACGGTTTGCGCCGATAGGAACGCTGCCCGCCTCCTTGTCCATAAGATAGTACGGGTCAACGCCCATTGCGATTGCGGTTTCCATCTCCGCCCACGCGAGGTTGTCCCTGAACCACTTGAGCGAAAGACCCGCAGACTGCGTAACGCCCATAACGTGCCAGCAGCCGGGAACCGCGCAGCAGAACGTATGAACTCTGCCCTTCTTGTCGATGGCGATATCGGAGGTATGCGCGAAAACAACGCCGCTCGACCCGATTGTAGTAAACGCCTTTCCGTCCTCGACAACGCCCGTGCCGACTGCCGCCGCAGCGTTATCGCCCGCGCCGCCCACAACGGGAGTTCCCTCCTTAAGTCCTGTAAGCTCCGCCGCCTTTTTGGTGATGGTTCCGGTAATCTCGGGCGACTCGTAAACCTTGGCGAGAAGCGCCTTGTCGATTCCGAGCTTTCCGATCACCTCGTCAGACCAGCAGCGGTTAGGGATATCAAGAAGCTGCATACCCGAAGCGTCGGACACCTCGGTTGCATACTCGCCAGTCAGCATAAAGCGTATATAATCCTTAGGGAGGAGAATATGACGGCAGCGCTCATAATTTTCAGGCTCGTTGTTCTTTACCCACATAATTTTCGCGGCGGTAAAGCCCGTAATCGCGGGGTTTGCGGTTATGTCGATAAGGCGGTCAGCGCCTACCTTTTCGGTAATTTCAACGACCTCGTTCGCGGTGCGCTGGTCGCACCATATGATGGATTTTCTGATAGGCTTGTTCTCGGCGTCAAGCATAACAAGACCGTGCATCTGCCCCGAAAGACCAATGCCCTTTATCTCCTCTGCGGGAACGCGGCTGATGTTAAGGCAATCCTTGATTCCGCTGACGGAAGCTTGCCACCAATCAAGCGGGTCCTGCTCGGCGTAGCCGTTGCGCGGGGTGTAGAGCGGGTACTCATAGGTTGCAGAAGCGACGGGCGTTCCGTCCTCGGAAAAGAGAACAGTTTTCGTGCCGGATGTGCCGATATCGACACCTAAAATATAAGCCATAGCTTTATTCTCCTTAAAAAAACGATGTTAAAAACGTCAATGAAAACGTTTTTATACTTACTATTTTAATATAGTTTCAACAATTTGTCAAGGGGGATTTTCTCATTTTTGTTGTCCGCTCCAAAGGAAAAGAAGGTTGATATTTCATTTTCGCTGTTGGAAATGCGAATTTGGTTGGGCGTCTTATGCAGAAGGTACTGCTCGCGAGTGCATATGATTTATACGTTGCGCGCGGGCTGTCCTTTGACAGGTCCGCCGAAATACAGCAAGCATTCTCGGGGATTGAAAGCCCCGCGCGTTTAATTCGGGCAAGCTTGTCGCGGATTGTTTTCTCCTTGTCTATCTC
>SFHN01000103.1 GCA_004555635.1 [Eubacterium] saphenum | reverse complement strand
TTCAAGATTGCGCTAATGGTCAAGAAGTATCTTCAGGCAAATCCCACCAAGTTCTGATACTCGGGGGAAAACGTCAAAAACGGCTGTTCCGCCGAATAAGCGGGACAGCTTTTGAATGTTATTAAGGCAGAAAAAATAACGTATTTTTGGGGAAAATAAAGCCCTTTGCGTATACTCGCGACAGGGAAAAGCGAGGGGCTTTCGGCAAATTTCAGGGAGAATGATATGGTAGAGCTTAAGAACGTCAATGTGCACTACTCAAGCGGAGTGGATGCGCTGAAGGACGTCAACCTAAGAATTAACGACGGCGAGTTTGTGTTTATTGTCGGTGAGAGCGGCGCGGGAAAATCCACGCTGATGAAGCTGATGATGCGCGAGATTATCCCGACGACGGGAAGAATTTTCGTAAACGGCTATAACCTCGCCAAGCTGAAAGGAAACAAGATTGCGAAATTCCGCCGCTCGATAGGAGTGGTGTTTCAGGAATTCCGCCTGATACAGAACTATACCGTGTTTGAAAACGTCGCGTTTGCTATGCGCGTTGCCGACCGCTCCGCGAGGGAAATCCGCTCGCGCGTGCCGTATGTGCTGCGCCTTGTCGGGCTTCTCGACAAGGAGAGAAACCGCACGAAGGAGCTTTCGGGCGGAGAGCAGCAGCGTGTTGCGATTGCGCGCGCGTTTGCAAACGACCCCGGTCTTATCATCGCGGACGAGCCTACGGGAAACCTCGACCCGCGCCGTTCGTTCGAGTTCGTGGAGCTTCTGCGCGACATAAACCGCGAGTGCGGAACGACGGTCATTATGATTACGCACGAGCACGAGCTGGTAAAATATTTCGGCGGCCGAATAATCAACATCAGCGACGGCAAGATAACCTTTGATGAGAATGTGGGGGGCCGAGATGAAGACGAGTAATTTTTCTTACCTAATCGGCAAGGGCATATCCTCCGTTTGGAAGAACTTCATAATGTCCTTTGCAAGCTTCAGCATACTTCTTGTAAGCCTTATACAGATAAGCTGCTCGGTGCTGCTTGTGATGAATGTAAACGTCATAATCAAGAATATCGAGGACACAAACGAGCTTATAATCTACGTCCGCGAGGACGCCACCGAGGAGCAGGTTGAGCATATCCGGCAGATACTCGAGAACAACTCCGACATCGCTGACATACAATACAAATCGAAGGACAACGCGCTTGCCGAATTTATCGACGCAATGTGCAAGGACGGAAACGAGGACAGGGACGAATTAGAGGAGCTTTTTGCGGCTCTCGACGAAAACCCTATGCCCGAGGGCTTTATGGCAAGCGTTACCGATATCTCCAAAATCCGCTACGTTGCCGAGGCGATTTCAAGCATAGAGGGCGTTGACAGGGTCAACGCGCCGTTCAAGTTCGCAAAGGCGCTTGCAAACATACGCAACACGTTTTCCGTTATCCTTGCGGTAATGCTTAGTGTTCTGATTATCGTCAGCGTTGTTATCGTATCCAACTCCATTCGCACAAGCGTGTTTGCGCGGCGCGAGGAGATTGACATTATGAAATATGTCGGCGCGACGCGCGGCTTCATAAAGCTGCCGTTCTTCGTCGAGGGTATGTTTATCGGACTTCTCTCGGGCGCCGCTGCGTGGGGCGTAACGTGGTTCATCTACGACTCGGTTTACGCGCTGTTCAGCAGCAACCTTGACACCTGGCAGATGTTCGGATTCTACGGGCTTATTCCGTTCGAGGATATGCGCTGGTTTGTCCTCGGCGGAACGCTGATATCGGGAGCGCTTCTCGGCGCGCTCGGCACGCTTATCATAATGAACAAGCACCTCAAGGAGAAAAAGACCGCATAACCCCGAAAGGAAACAATAAGTGAACAGGAAAATTTCAGTAGGCGTTGCCATAAGCCTTGTTGCAATAGGCTGCGCAATAACCTTTGTGCTGACGTGGACGATATCTCTGAGGATTTACAACTCGAAGATAGGCGCCTCGGAAAGCTATGAGGGAATTTACGCAAAGCTGCGGGAAATCGACGCGACGGTGAGAACAAACTACATCGGCGTCGGCACGATGTCCGACGCGCAGCTTGAGGCAAGCGTTATAAACGGCTATGTCACCGGAATCGGCGACAAATACGCGGCGTATATGGCGCCGTCGTCATACTATGAGCTTCAGCAGACGACAGGCGGCGTGGTAAGCGGCGCGGGAATTGAGGTCGCTGAGGACGGCAGCGGATATCTTAAAATCACAAACGTCTACAAGGGCAGCTCCGCCGAGCTTAACGGCGTGCAGGTCGATGACGTTATCACCGAGATAGACGGAAACAGCCTGCTTTCGATGGAGAGCGGCGCGGCTCTCGAAAGGCTTTCAGGCGAGGTGGGAACGCACCTTGCGCTGAAGCTTCTCAGAAGCGGCGAGGAGGTTACCGTAAACCTCGTAAGACAGCAGATAGAGATTGAGTCCGTGTCGGCGCAGATGCTCGAAAACAACGTCGGGCTAATCCGCATTACCGCATTCAACGCAAAGACGCCCGAGCAGTTTTCGGAAAAGCTTATGCAGCTTGAAAACCTCGGCGCGGC
The DNA here is from genome assembly GCA_004555635.1 of [Eubacterium] saphenum. GTDB lineage: Bacteria > Bacillota > Clostridia > Oscillospirales > Ruminococcaceae > CAG-115. Next base: position 2,806 of record SFHN01000103.1, on the reverse strand, counting down.
GTCGCTTGTTATAGATGTTCGGCAGAATGCGGGCGGGCTTATCAGCGCGCTTAAACCGATGCTTAACCGCTTTATCCCCGCGGCAATCATAGCCACGGCGGAATACGCCGACGGCAGCAGAAAGCCGCTTGTCGAAACCGACTCCGACGAGAGCATTTCGCTCCCGATGGCAATTCTTGTTGACGGCGGCACGGCTTCGGCGGCGGAGCTTTTCGCGTGCGCTTTGCGCGACGAGTGCGGCGCGGTGCTTGTGGGAACGCAGACCTACGGCAAGTCGGTTATGCAGAACACCTACGAATTTACCGACGGAAGCGCCATTACAATTTCCACCGCGAAAATATACCCCGCAAAATCCGCTTGCTTTGACGGCACGGGACTAAAGCCCGATTATGTCAGCGAGCTTCCCGCGGGAAGCATTTTGCAGAACCTCGATATCGAGTCCGACGCGCAGCTTCAGAAGGCGCTTGAGGTTCTTTCGCTTCGTGCGGCGCAGTAAAGTCTACAACGGTTTTTACCGATAAATAAACATTTTGGAGGACATTTTTTATGGCGAACATCACCGTTTTAACCAAATCAAGCGCTGAAAAGCTTCAGGCGGAGCTTGACAGACTGACATCAGTAGAGCGTTCGGCTATTGCCGAGAAAATACAGGAAGCCCGCGCACAGGGCGACCTTTCCGAGAACGCGGAGTATGATTCCGCGAAGGAAGAGCAGGGCATTCTCGAAGCGCGTATTTCTGAGCTTGAGGGTATCCTTTCGCACGCGAAAATAATCGACGACGACGAGATTTCGACAGAGGTTGTCGGTGTCGGAACTACGGTTAAAATCAAGGATATGGAGAACTCTATGGAAATGGATTTCACGATTGTATCCTTCTCCGAGGCGGATATAGACGCGGGCAAGCTCGCGGACGATTCTCCCGTCGGAATAGCTATTCTCGGAAAGAGCATTGGAGAAATTGCGGTAGCGGAAACCCCCTCGGGCAACCGCCGCTTTGAAATACTTGAAATTAGAAAGGCAGAGGACTAATGGCAAACGAAAACGAAGAAGTAGTAGAGCTTACCGCCGAGGAGCTTGACGAGCAGCACAGAGTGCGGCTTGAAAAGCTTCAGGCGCTTAAGGCGTCGGGAAACGACCCCTATACCGTAACTAAGTATGATATCACGATAAAGAACGCGGAAATCCGCGCGCGGTTTGACGAGCTTGAAAACAGCGAAGTCGCTATCGCCGGCAGACTGATGACCCGCCGTATTATGGGCAAGGCAACCTTTATCGACGTGCGTGACGGCAGCGACAGAATGCAGGTTTATGTTCGCCGCGACGAGATAGGCGACGATGCTTACGCCGAGTTCAAGAAGTGGGATTTAGGCGATATTGTCGGCGTTAAGGGAAAGGTGTTCCGCACCAAGATGGGCGAGATTTCCGTTCATGCAGACGAGATAAAGCTGCTCTCGAAGTCGCTTCTCCCGCTGCCCGAAAAGTGGCACGGTCTGAAGGACAAGGAGGAGCGCTACCGCAAGCGCTACCTTGACCTTATCGCAAATCCCGAGGTAAAGGACACCTTCGTAAAGCGCTCTCAGATTCTGCGCGAGATAAGAAACTTCCTTGACAGCCACGGATATATCGAGGTTGACACGCCCGTGCTTCTCCCGCTGGAGATAGGCGCGGCTGCGCGTCCGTTCAAGACCCACCACAACGCGCTTGACATTGATATGTATATGCGCATAGAAACCGAGCTGTATCTGAAGCGCCTTATCGTCGGTGGCTTTGACAAGGTTTACGAGGTTGGACGTATCTTCCGCAACGAGGGTATGGACGCAACCCACAACCCCGAGTTCACGTCTATCGAGATGTATCAGGCATACATAGACTACCTCGGTATGATGGACCTCATCGAGGAGCTTTACAGAACTGTAACGCTAAAGGTTTGCGGCACCGACACCGTAACCTATCAGGGCAAGGAAATTGCTGTCGGCAAGCCGTGGGAGCGCCTTACTATGATAGAGGCGGTAAAGAAGTACGCGGGCGTTGACTACTTTGACTGGGCGGACGACGCTGCTGCGCGCGCTTGTGCAAAGGAGCACGGCGTTACCGAAGAGCTTGACGAAAACTCCACAAAGGGACACGTTCTCATCGCGTTCTTCGAGGCGTTTGTCGAGGATAAGCTTATTCAGCCGACAATTATCTACGATTACCCCGTGGAAAACTCGCCTCTCGCAAAGAGAAAGCCCGAGTTTCCCGCATTTACGGAGCGCTTTGAGTATTTCATAAACGGCTGTGAGTTCGGAAACGCTTTCTCCGAGCTTAACGACCCGATAGACCAGCGCGAGCGCTTTGTAAAGCAGGTTGCGGCAAAGCGTGCGCAGGGCGGAAACGACGCGCAGGTTGACGAGGACTTCCTCACCGCTCTGGAGTACGGTCTGCCCCCGACGGGCGGCTTAGGCTTCGGTTTCGACCGACTTGTAATGCTGCTTACCGATTCGGCAAGCATAAGAGATGTTCTCTTGTTCCCGACAATGAAGCCGCAGGCGTAACCGAAAAAACAGGAGCCGCTTTAGGATTTGCCTATGGCGGCTCTGTCAGTATAGCATATGCACCTATCCCCGAAAGGAAAGACTATGGCCAAAAAAGACGACGAACTCCGCAAACAGCAGGAATACCGCGAGCTGCTTAAGCTTAAGCAGGGAATAATCGAGGAGAGCGAAATTATCCCCGAGAACGCACCACCCGAGATACCCGAGCTTCACGGCTGGAAAAAGGTGGAGAACTTCTTTTATCACAACAAGTGGTACATCATAATAGTGAC
>SFHN01000102.1 GCA_004555635.1 [Eubacterium] saphenum | reverse complement strand
ATAACGATAAAATAGCAGTTTTGGCTGCAAAAAAGGAACGGAGAACATTATGAGCGTTGTAAAAACCAGATTTGCGCCCTCGCCGACAGGCTTTATGCACATCGGCAACCTTAGAACGGCGCTTTATTCCTACCTGCTTGCAAAGAGCAACAACGGCAAGTTTATCCTGCGAATAGAGGACACCGACCAGGAGCGCCTTGTCGAGGGCGCGGTTGACGTAATCCTCTCCACGCTGAAAACCACGGGGATAACCTACGACGAAGGTCCCGGCGTCGGCGGAGAGAACGGACCGTATATCCAGAGCGAGCGCAAGGATATCTATATGAAGTATGCAAAAGAGCTTGTCGAAAAGGGACAGGCATACTACTGCTTCTGCACAAAGGAGCGCCTTGAAAGCCTTCAGAACGACGGCGAGTTCAGCGCGGGCTACGACAGGCACTGCCGAAACCTTCCGAAAGAGGAGGTTGAGCGAAACCTCGCCGAGGGAAAGCCGTTTGTAATCCGACAGAAAATGCCGCTTGAGGGCGTAACAAGCTACGAGGACGCAATATTCGGGCATATCGAAATGGACAACTCCGAGCTTCAGGACCAGATTCTGATGAAGGCTGACGGTTTCCCGACCTACAACTTCTGCCACATTGTGGACGACCACCTTATGGGCGTTACGCACGTTGTGCGCGGAAGCGAGTATCTGACATCGACGCCGAAGTACGTTCTGCTTTACGACGCGTTCGGCTGGGAGCGCCCCGTTTACTGCCACCTGCCGCTGCTTATGGGCAAGGACGCGGAGGGCAACGTCAGCAAGCTCTCAAAGCGCCACGGCGCGGTGTCGTTCGAGGAGCTTTGTAAAAACGGCTATCTCCCCGAGGCAATCATAAACTACATCGCGTTTCTCGGCTGGTGTCCTAAGGACACGAACGAGGAGTTCTTCACGCTCCCCGAACTTGAAAAGATTTTCTCTATCGACGGCATAAGCAAGTCGCCCGCCGTTTTCGACTACGACAAGCTGCTGTGGTTTAACAGTCACTACATCAAGGCGCTTTCGCCCGAGAAGTTTATGGAGAAAGCGAAGCCCTATTTCAGCGAGGAACTTAAACCATGGGCGGACAATGAAAAGCTCTGCGCGCTTATTCAGTCAAGAATTGACGTTTTCCCGCAGGTAAACGAAAAGGCGGCGTTCGTCCTTGGGCTGCCCGAGTTTGACGCCGAGTTGTATGTGAACAAGAAGAACAAGACCACCGCCGAAACCGCAAAGACGGTGCTTGACGCTGCCGTGCCGCTGCTGGAGAATACCGCGGCTTGGGACAACGATTCGCTGTTTGAGCTTCTTAAGGGCTTAGCGGAAACGCTGGAGCTTAAAGCGGGCGCGGTTATGTGGGTGGTTCGTATCGCGGTGAGCGGTATGTCGGTAACTCCCGGCGGCGCAACCGAGCTTATGACGGTTCTCGGAAAGGGCGAGTCGATAGCAAGGCTTAAGCACAGCCTTGCGAAGCTCTGATAGCTGCGCCAAAAAAAGAAAGGATACGACAATGAGCAAAGACAACAACGAGTTTGTAAAGCACGAGATACCGCGCCCCGAGTTTCCGAAGCGCGCTATCGTAACGGGCGGTATGCCCTACGGAAACAAGAAGCTTCACTTCGGGCATATCGGCGGCGTGTTCGTTTTCGCCGATGTTTACGCGAGATTTCTGCGCGACAGAATAGGCGAGGATAACGTTATTTTCGTGTCGGGAACAGACTGCTACGGCTCGCCGATTGCAGAAAGCTACCGCAAGCTTTGCGACGAGCAGGGCTTTAAGGGCACGATACAGGACTTCGTCCGCGAAAATCACGAGGCGCAGAAAAAGACGCTCGACAATTATATGATAAGCCTTGATATGTTCGGCGCTTCAGGTCTTGGCAGAACCGCCGAGATACACGATGAGGTGTCCGACTGGTTTATCCGCAGTCAGTATGAAAACGGCCATCTCCGCCGTATCAGCACAAAGCAGTTCTTCGACGAAAAGGCGGGCTGCTTCCTTAACGGCAGACAGGTTATCGGAAAATGCCCCGTTGACGGGTGTAGCAGCGAAAAGGCGTACGCCGACGAGTGCGACCTCGGACATCAGTATATGCCCGAGAGCCTTATCGACCCCAAGAGCACGCTCACGGGCGAAAAGCCTATTATGAAGGACGTTGAGAACTGGTACTTTGACCTGCCGAGCTACAACGGGCTTCTGAAGGAGTATGTAAAGAAGATTTCTGCGCAGAAGAACGTCCGCCCGCTGGTTTCAAAAACCTGCGGAGAGTTCCTCGCCGACCCGCTTATCCACATCAAGAACGAGCTGCTTGACAGCTACAATGCGGTAAAAGCGCAGCTTCCCGAGCACGAGTTTCTTGAGGAGCAGAAAAAGCCCTCGTTCACCATCGTGTTCAAAACTCTCGACGAGATGAACGCGGCGTGCGAAATTCTCTCCGCGAACGGAATACGCTACCGCACGGGCAAGACGCTTGTGCCGTTCCGCCTTACGGGAAACATTGAGTGGGGCGTAAAGGCTCCCGTGCTTGAGGGCGAGGACCCGCTTACCGTATGGGTTTGGCCCGAGTCGCTGTGGGCGCCGATTTCGTTCACAAAGGCTGCTCTCGAAAGCAAGGGCAGACCCATGGAGGAGTGGAAGGACTTCTGGTGCAGCAAGGACGCGCAGGTGTATCAGTTCATCGGCAGCGACAACATTTACTTCTACGGCGTCGCTGAAATGGCGATGTTTATGGGTATGAACAAGGGCGAAAACACAATCGACCCGCCCGACGGCGAGCTTCAGCTTCCCATCCTCTGCGCGAACAACCATATCCTTTTCCTTGACAAAAAGGCTTCAAGCTCGGGCGCGGTTAAGCCGCCTATGGCACAGGATTTGCTGGATTACTACACCGCCGAGCAGCTCAGAATGCACTTCCTAGGTCTTGGACTTGGGCAGCGCAGCGTAAGCTTTATGCCGAAGATGTACAATCCCTTGGCGAAGCCAGACGACCCCGACCCCGTTGTAAAAGACGGCTTCCTGCTGTCGAACGTGTTCAACCGCATTATTCGCACTTGCATTTACACCGCGCAGAAGTATTTCGACGGTATGATGCCCGTGGGCGAGGTTGACGAGCAGGTTCTCGCGGACGCTAAGAAGGCGATTCTCGATTACGAGCGGTATATGTACCGCTTTGAGTTCCATCAGGCGACCTACGTTCTCGACAGCTATATCCGCAAGGCGAGCAAGTATATGGCAAAGGCGCTCGGCGACGCGGACAAGGCAGATGACAACGAGCTTCGCCGCAAGGCGCTGGTTCAGGTGTTCCATATGATAAGGACGGCGGCGGTGCTGCTTCACCCGATGGCGCCGAAGGGCACGGAGATGATTCTCGAGTACCTCGGTCTTGACAAGAGCTTCTGGAGCTGGGACAGGATATTCGACACGATTGCCGATTTCACAAACGGCGAGGACAAGAAGCTGAAGTTCCTCGCTCCGCGCGTGGACTTCTTCACGAAGCACGAAAGTCAGCTTGGAACGGCGGAAGAAAACTGATTATAAATACGAACTCCCTCTGCATCGTGTGTGCAGAGGGAGTTTTTGTTATAGCGAGCGTTCGCTTCTCACTAAATATTGTCTAAAACCACGTCAAGCACGATAGTAACTACCGCCTCGACCAAATCACAGACAAAATCGACTACTGAGTAACCGTGTAAATTCATAGTGCCCTCCTCGGAATAATTTTCCTGTTCTATATATTAAGACAACAAAATCTCCGAAAGGTCGCACAAAAACACCCCGAAAGGCAGCACGCCTTTCGGGGTGTTCGTCATATTCTGTTATCAGATAAGCCCCGAGTTGTTGATAGCGGACACAAGCGCGTAGAGCGACGCGGTAATGATATCCGTATCAATGCCCGCGCCCCAGCTAATGCCGTTCGCAGAGGTGATTCCGATGTAGGAAGCCGCCTTTGACTTCGAGGTCTGCTCGAGCGCGTTTTCGGTGAACGTTTCGATGTGATACTCGATGCCGAGCGCGTTCTTGATTGCGTTTGAAACCGCATCAAGACGTCCGTTGCCCTTGCCGCTGCACTTCTTCGTTTCGCCGTTAATCTTCAGCGTAACCTCTGCGGAAATCAGCGGACCCTGAGCGTAGTGCGCTTCTTTCAGCTCCAGCTTTGTCTTGAGGTTCAGATAGTTCTCCTCGAAAATGGAGTAAATCTCATTCGGCATAAGCTCCTTGTGCGCCCTGTCGGAAACGCCCTTTACCATATAGCCGAAGTGCTCGCGCATCTTCGGCGGCATGGAAATGCCGTAGGTCTGCTCCATAAGATAGCCGATTCCGCCCTTGCCCGACTGCGAGTTTATGCGGATAACATCGCCCTCGTACTCTCTGCCGACATCGTGCGGGTCTATCGGGATATACGGAACGTTCCAGTGAGCGGGGTCCTTTTCCTCGCGCCACTTCATACCCTTTGCGATAGCGTCCTGATGCGAACCGCTGAACGCCGCGAACACAAGCTGTCCGCTGTACGGCATACGTTCGTAGACGTGCATACGCGTCAGCCTTTCGTAAAGCGAAACCAGCTCGGGCAGGTTCGAGAAATCGAGGTTCGGCTCAACGCCGTGAGAGTACATATTCATCGCGAGCGTTACGATATCAACGTTGCCTGTGCGCTCGCCGTTTCCGAACAGCGTGCCCTCAACTCTGTCCGCGCCGGCAAGCAGTCCAAGCTCGGTGTCCGCAACCGCGCAGCCGCGGTCGTTGTGCGGGTGGAGCGAGATTTCGAGGCAGTCGCGGTTGTGCAGAACCTTGCACATATACTCAATCTGCTGCGCGTAAACGTGGGACATAGATTCCTCAACGGTAACGGGCAGGTTTATGATAACCTTGTTGTCGGGAGTGGGCTTCCAGATGTCGATAACCGCGTTGCAGATTTCCGCAGCAAACTCCGGCTCGGTTCCTGTAAAGCTCTCGGGAGAATACTCAAAGCGGAAGTTGCCCTCGGTCTTTTCCTTGTACTCGTTGAGCAGCTTTGCGCCTGTCGTCGCAATCTCGATAATCTCCTCCTTGCTCTTTCTGAACACCTGCTCGCGCTGCGCATCAAAACCGAAATATCGCAATCCCACATGGGGTTGAGCGGGTGATCCTTCATATGAGTTTCATGCAGCGGTATCCCGTTGACAAAAAGCTTTCCGTCCTTAACCGTTCGCCCGTTGACCGGAAGCGCAGGACACAGGAGCGTATATTCAAGGCCAAACTTTTCAAGCGCAGCATCCAGTACAGGGCCAATGTTTCCCTGCCTCGTCGAATCAAATGTAGAGCAGTATTTAAAATAAAGCTGCTGCACGCCCATGGAATTAAGATATTCAAAAGCAG
>SFHN01000101.1 GCA_004555635.1 [Eubacterium] saphenum | reverse complement strand
TAAAATATTGTGCGCGGAGTGCGGCAAAATATACAAAATACAATTTATGGCAGCTTTCGCAAAAAAAACACCAAATATTCACCTAAAAGGGTTTGCATTTTTTCAAAGAGTATGCTATAATATAATCTGTATTAAATTGTGCTGCGACAAATAATACACATATTGCGGTCAAAATGCTGCGTTATTAAATAAAGGAAAGGCAGAAAAAATGTATCTACCCGAAGAAATAGGAAAAATCCTAATAACCGAGGACGAGATAAAGGCAAAGGTCAAGGAGCTTGGAAAAGCTCTCACAGCGAAGCTTTCCGACAAGAACCCGCTGTTTTTGTGCGTGGTAAAAGGCTCGGTGGTGTTTTTCGCAGACCTTATCCGCGAGATGGAATGCCCCATCGAGATTGACTTCCTGAAAGCGTCAAGCTACGGCAGCGGGACTTCCACAAGCGGAAAGGTGAGCGTTGACGGTCTTGACCGTATGGGAATCGAGGGCAGGGACGTCGTGCTGGTGGAGGACATCGTTGACACCGCGCTGACTCTTAGCACGCTGAAAGCGCTGATTGAGCAGAAAAATCCCGCGTCGCTGACGCTGGTTACGCTGCTCGACAAGCCCTCGCGCCGCATTGTAAAGGACTTTACTCCCGATTACAGTCTGTTCGAGATTGACGATTTGTTCGTCGTCGGCTACGGGCTTGACTGCGCGCAGAAGTACAGAAACCTGCCGTATGTCGGGGTTGTCGGAAGCTCCTCGGAATAATACCACCCGGAAAATACAAATATATACATATAAATACAAGGGATTTCCCTTGCAGAAAGGCGGTCTAAATGAAATCAAATAAGTTAAAGGGCGTTATAATCTATTTTCTCGTGATTATCCTGCTGATTTTCGGGCTTGTGTCCGTGCTCAATCTCGCGGGGAGAAGCTCTGCGAGAACTGCGCCGAAATACTCCGACGTAATCGCGCAGTTTGACGCGCTCAATGTCAACGCGTACACCCTTGACCTCGGCAGCGGCGAGCTGAAATACACGACGAAGGACAGCGCCGAGGTAAAGACCTACTCCGTGCCGAATGTCAGCATTTTCATCAGCGACATAAACAGCGGCTACGACAAGGACGGACGGGCTGCAACCTACCGCGTGCGCTATAACGCGGAGAACTCCGAGCCGCTTCAGGAGGACTATATCCGCCCCGCGGACAACACGTTCCTCACGGCGATACTCCCGTACCTGCTGCTTGTCGGGATAATGATTATCTTCACGGTTGTGGTTATGCGTCAGGCTTCGGGCGGCGGGAAGATGAACAACTTCTCGAAGGCGAACGTTCGTCAGCAGTCCGGCAAGAAGGTTACGTTTAACGACGTTGCAGGCGCGGACGAGGAGAAACAGGAGCTTATAGAAATCGTTGACTTCCTGAAGAACCCCGCGAAATACCGTGAAATCGGCGCGAGAGTGCCGCGCGGCGTGCTGCTTGTAGGCCCTCCCGGAACGGGTAAGACCCTGCTTGCAAAGGCGGTTGCGGGAGAAGCGGGCGCACCGTTCTTCTCCATAAGCGGCTCCGACTTCGTCGAGATGTTCGTCGGCGTCGGCGCAAGCCGTGTGCGCGACCTGTTTGACCAGGCGAAAAAGCATACCCCCTCCATCATCTTCATAGACGAAATCGACGCTGTCGGCAGACAGCGCGGCGCGGGTCTCGGCGGCGGTCACGACGAGCGCGAGCAGACCCTGAACCAGCTTCTTGTCGAGATGGACGGCTTTACCGAAAACGAAAACATCATCGTTATGGCGGCGACAAACCGCCGTGACATTCTCGACCCCGCGCTGCTTCGTCCGGGACGATTTGACCGACAGATTGTCGTAAACTATCCCGATATCAAGGGCAGAGAGGAAATCCTCAAGGTTCACGTCCGCAACAAGAATATGGGTCCCGATGTTGACCTCAAGGTAATTGCGGCGGCGACCGCGGGCTTTACAGGCGCAGACCTTGAAAACCTCGTAAACGAGGCGGCTCTGCTTGCGGCGCGCGAAAACCGCAAGGCTATCACTAAGGTGGATATCGAGGAGGCAACCGTAAAGGTTGTAACGGGCGGCCCCGAGAAGCGCTCGAGGGTTATTTCCGACGAGGACAAGCGCATTACCGCTTACCACGAGGCGGGTCACGCGGTTACGACCTACTTCTGCCCGTCGCAGGACAAGGTTCATCAGGTGTCCATAATCCCGCGCGGTATGGCAGCAGGCTTTACAATGCACCTTCCCGAGAACGATATGAGCCACGTCAGCAAGACAAAAATGGAAGAGCAGATTGTCGTGCTGCTTGGCGGACGAGTTGCGGAGAAGATTGTGCTTGACGACATCTGTACCGGCGCTTCCAACGATATCGAGCGCGCAACGGACGTCGCCCGCGATATGGTAACCCGCTACGGCTTCAGCGAGAAGCTTGGTCCTATCCGCTACGGAAACGACAATCAGGAGGTTTTCCTAGGCAGGGATTATTCCCACGGGCGCAACTACTCCGAGGACGTTGCCGCAGAAATCGACGGAGAAATCCGCGAGCTTATCGAAACGGGCTATGAAAAGGCGAAGGAGATTCTCACCGAGCACAGAGATATGCTCGAGCGCGTTGCGCAGTATCTGATTAAGCACGAAAAAATCGACGGCGAGAACTTCTACAAGCTTATGGCTAACGAGATAGACACAGACGGAAATCCCGTTTCGGCGGGCGAGCCGGTGAGCCTTGAAAAGCCCGAGGAGAATGCTCCCGAGGCACGGGCGGAAGCTAAGCCCGAGGAAAACGCTCCCGAGGGACAGCCCGAGGATAACAGCGCGCTGTCCGACGACAGCCGCGAGTAAATCCTTTCGGCACAGCAGAATAAACGCAGGGGGTCGCGGCACAAACGTGCTGCGGCTCCTTTTTGCTGCGCAGATTCAGCGGGGCGCTTGAATACTCCTGCACAAAATGCACAGCGCCCGCCGCGCTGTTTTTCGTTGACAAAACGGCTTATATGTTGTATAATGAGAAAAAGTAAAAATGTGGCTATGAAAAACGGAGGATAAACATATGGCTGCTGTGATAACTGTTTTTCATCTTCTTCTGCTGACTTTTCTGCTGAACAGTGTTTTTTTTCTCTCGGGTGCAAGCTTTTGGGTATGCCTGCTTGTCGGTATAATCGGGAGCCTGTATTTCCTTGTTTACAACATAATCCCGTCGGTAAGAAAATACCCGTCGTTCCGCTTAAAGGTTCTTGGCGACGGCGCGGATCTGCTGCTGGCGTTCTTCGTGACGGGCTGCGCGTCGCTGCCGCTTGCTGTTGCGGAGATTGTAGCTGTGGTGACGGAAAAGATTACACTCGGCAATTTTCTGCTGTATCTCGGTATTGTTATTCTCGGCGAAGCGATTATCTTCTGGAACGGAATAATCCGCGTGTATCTTACTTCGCTTCAGCTCGGAATACGCACGCGTGTTCTCGGAATAATTCTCGGCTGGATTCCCGTGGCAAATTTCGTTATGCTGATGATAATTTACACGATAGTGCGCCGCGAGTGCAAAACCGAGTTTGAGCTTGCAAAGCGTGACGAGAAGCGAAAGAACCTTCGCGTCTGCGCTACGAAATACCCGATACTGCTGGTTCACGGCGTGTTCTTCCGCGACAGCAAATACTTAAACTACTGGGGAAGAGTTCCTGCGGAGCTTGAAAAGAACGGAGCGCGGATTTTCTATGGCGAGCAGCAGTCGGCGCTTGCGGTGGAGGACAGCGCGCGGGAACTTAGCCGCCGCATAGAGCAGATTATTCAGGAAACAGGCTGCGAAAAGGTGAACATAATCGCGCACTCAAAGGGCGGCTTGGACTCGCGCTATGCGATTTCAAAGCTTGGCGCGGACAAGTATGTCGCTTCCCTCACAACGATAAACACTCCGCACAAGGGCTGCATTTTTGCCGAATATCTTCTCGAAAAGGCGCCCGCAAAGCTGGTTGCTGCAATAGAAGCAACCTACAACAAGGCGTTTGAGGCGCTCGGCGACAAAAGCCCCGACTTTATGGCGGCGGTAAAAAATCTCACGAGCAGCTTCTGCACGCAGTTTAACGCCGAGGTTGAAAACGCGGCGGGGGTTATGTATCAAAGCTACGGCTCAAAATCCGCGCGGGCGGCAAGCGGGCGGTTTCCGCTTAACGTGTCCTATCCCGTGGTGAAGAAGTTCGACGGCGACAACGACGGGCTTGTGGCGCTCGACGCGATGTCGTGGGGCGAGAAATTCACCCCCATTCTCCCGACAGGCAAGCGCGGCATTACCCACGCGGATATGATAGACCTTAACCGCGAGAATTTCAAGGGCTTCGACGTGCGCGAGTTTTACGTCGGGGTAGTTTCCGAGCTGAAAGAGAGGGGCTTCTGATGACGACGGTGTATTTTATCCGCCACGCGCAGTCGGCGCGGTTTAAGTGCGAGGACAGGGTTCGCCCGCTGACGGAGGAGGGGCTTACCGACACGAAGCAGGTGACCGCGGCGCTTCTTGACAAGGGGATAACGCATATCCTGTCAAGCCCCTACAAGCGCACGCTTCAGACCGTCGCGGACTTGGCGCAGACGCTTGGGCTTGCGGCAGAAACCGACGAGGACTTACGCGAGAGGAATGCGGGAAGTTGGAGTGGCGACAACTTCCTGAAGTTTATCGAGCAACAGTGGGCGGATTTTTCGTATCATATAATGGACGGCGAGTGCCTTGCAGATGTGCAAAAGCGCAATATCGCGGCGCTTAACCGCGCGCTTGCAAAGTATGAGGGCGAGGTTATCGCGATAGCGACCCACGGCACCGCGCTAAGCACGATAATAAACTACTACAACCCCGAGTTTAACTGCCAAAGCTTTATGCGCATAGTTGACTTTATGCCGTATGTTGTGCGAATGGATTTTGACGGGGAGCGCTTCGTATCGTTTGAGGAGATAATGCACATAAATAAACCATATGACAAGAAGTGACAGAAAGGAGAGCTATGGCAGAAATAACGATAAATATGAGCGGAACCGAGCAGATAAGCGCGGTTTTCGGCAGCTTTGACATTAACGTAAATCAGATACAAAAGGCGTTCGGCGTGACAGTTTTCTCCCGCGGGAGCGACGTTAAAATCACCGCGGAGGACGGCGCAGCCTGCGCGAAGGCAGAGCGCGCAATCCGCATTCTGATGAAGATGGCGGACAGGGGAGAAGCAATCGGCGACCAGAACGTGCGCTATGCCGTGACAATGGTGAACGAGGGCGCGGAGGGCGAGCTTGAAAGTATGTCGGGCGACTGCGTCTGCGTGAGCTATTCCGGCAAGCCGATTAAGCCCAAAACCGTCGGTCAGAAGAAATACTGCGATATGATACGCCAGAACACGATAACCTTCGGCGTTGGCCC
>SFHN01000100.1 GCA_004555635.1 [Eubacterium] saphenum | reverse complement strand
CGGAACAATATTGCCGTTTACGTCGGTTTTAACGCCTGTGTTTGTCAAACACCATTTCAAGATCGGGTGATTGTTATAAACAATCCGCTTCGCCTGCAAGTCTGCGCCCATGTTCTGCATAGGAAGCGAAAGCGTTTTTGCACCCTGTATGCAAGGGATCATATTAAACCCGCTCGCCTTCATTTCCTCAACCCAATAGCGGGCGCTCCATGCGTCATAGTAAACCCAAGCGGGAACGATCTTGTATTCCGCCGCCATTTCCAAAAACCACGCCGTTACGTCCTTGTAATTGATCGTGTTTCCGGCGCAAGTGCGCAATAGTCCGCGATCCCGCCACTTGTCATAGGGTATCTTTTCTTCCGCCACGCGGCGCTCTAACGTTTCTTCCGGTATCCAGTACATTTGCGTAACGCACCGTTTCCCCGTGTCCTTGTCGATCATCAAGAGCGTTGCGCACGTCAGATCAAGCGTTTTCGATAGGTCAGCGCCGCCGATCGCAAACTTATTCTTGAAGCGGGCAAGATCGAACGTTTCCGCGTTGTCGATGTCCTCATAGGTCATCCACGCCGTGCTTAACGTGTCCTTGATATTGAAATCCTTTACCAGCAGGCCGCGCAATTCGTTGGGGTTATTCTGTGCGCGGGCAACCTTTGTTTGAAGATCGTCAATTTTCTTGATCGTGCCTAACGCGGGGTTTGCCTTCTGCCATGCCTCCGGCTGCGTCCATTCCTCGCGGCTGTCAAGCTCATAGAGGATCGGAAGAAACGTATCATCTTTGAAAACGCCGTCAACGATATTGCAGGCCGTCGCATACATTTCATCAAAGATGTTTTCGCGGATCGTTCCCGCCGTCGTTATCATAATCAAGAGCGGCTGGCGGCGGGCGCTCTGCGATTGCTTCATAACCTCGTATAAATTGCGGTCTTTAATGCCGTGCAATTCGTCGATCACGACGCAATGAGAATTTAGGCCGTCCATGCTTCCGCTGTCCTTGCTCAACGCCTCCATTTTTGAAAACGTGTTTGCAAAGTATAGATCGCCCTTGCGCTTGCGTACAAGCTCGCGCAACTGTGGGCTTTGCTTAATCATGTTATAGGCCTCTTCAAAGATAAGCCGCGCTTGATCCCGCTTTGTGGCAACGCAATAGATTTCCGCGCCCGCTTCGCGGTCAGCAATCATCATATAAAGCGCAATGCCTGCCAGCATGGTACTTTTGCCGTTCTTTCGGGAAACGTAGAACATTGCTTCGCGGTACTGCCGCAAGCCCGTTTCTCTATCGACGAACCCGAACAGCGCGGATATGAAGGCCTTTTGGAACAATTCAAGCGTTACGGGCTTGCCCGCCCATTCGCCCTTTGAATGCTTGCAGAAGCGTTCTATAAATTCAATCGGGCGCAAGGCCTTCTTTTCGTCAAAGATGTACCGTGCGCCCGCTTCCGGCGCTTCGATCCGCCGCGCAAGCTCTTCATAAACCTTCCGAACCCTGCGCGAAACAACGTATTTACCGCCTTCAATCGCCCTCCAATATTCAAGAATGTAATTCAAGGTTTATCCCTGCTTTGTGATGAAGTCCAGCACTTCATTTTTCTTCTTGCTGTCAACCTCCGGCGGCGGTAATAGGTCGGTAAGCTGCTTATAAAGAAGGCTGTAACGCTGGATTGTCGTATTATAAGACTTCAAAGCAGGGCTTTCCCGCAAGAACTCTTGTTTACCCTGCTTGAAGTGGTCAACTGTGCCGTTTTCCTTGATCTTTTCGCGCAATTCTGCAAGGGTTTCCGCCACGAAAGATATTTCAACAATGAGCTTTTCGGCTATGTCTTTGCGATCCGCCGGAACAAGTTTCAATATCTTTTTAAGTTTGCGCACGTCCTTCAATCTCTCATTATCTCTATCGTTTGTCATGGCAAATCACCCCGTTTCAATACTACCCGTTCGGGCTTTTGCCCTCCCCTCATATGTGCGCCCGTGGAGAGGAAAAGACAGGTTGCCCCCTGACGGTGCGTTTTCCCCCTCTAAAAAATTTTAGTGGGGGGTATTTCGTCGCCGCGTCGTGAAGCGTTGTACTTCTCGAACCATTCCGCCGCCAGCTTTTCATTTAGCTTCCGGTTGTGCGCTCTGCTTTCGTCGCTCTGAATGCGTCGTATGCACTCTTCAAGCGTTGTCGGCATTAGAACAACTTCCGCCCGCAATTCGTCGGCAACGGCTTTCATTTCCCGCGTGTCTGCGATCGTCGTTATTACGAAGGCGCGTTCCCATTTGCCGCGCCGCGCCTGTATGATCTGATACAGCAATTCCCGAACCTCCAGCGCAACGGACAGGATCGGCGCATGGTTCAAATGCACGTTGCCCGTTTCACCGTTCAGCGCTGCGCACAGATAATCAAGATCAACAACTAAATCGTTGCCGCTTTTATGCTGCGCAACGTATGTTGTTTTCCCGCTCGCCGGACTTCCGCACACAAGAAATACATTCGCTTGCTTTATTACGTTGCCTTCATCATCGAAGGCAATACCATTCAGCCGCGCCGCCCGCCCCCGTGCCTTCATGTCCTGCGAATGCTCTTCCGCATGGCACTTTTCGCAAACGGCTTTCAGATTGTCCCAATTCAACGTTATATCCGGATCGTTGACGTTCCACGGCTTGATATAGCGAATATGGTGGACTACGGAAGCCGCCCCACCGCAACGTTCGCAAATATAGTGCTGGCTTTGCAAATAAGCCTCGCGCGTCTTGCGCCACTCCTTGCTGTCATAGAACGGCCTCGCGTAGTCCTTCGCCATACCCTTAACCCCTTTCCGCTTTCAGTTGAAGCGTTTTCAAGAGGCTGTCAATAGTCCGCTGTATCTTGTCAGCGTCTACCCGCTCCGCATGATACCAAAGCGTAAGAATGAACTTTCCCGCCGTATCTGCTAACGGTTCGGTTTTCTGTGCCTCCGCCGGAATGCCCGTGCAAAGCTCGATATAGTCCGGAATAGCCGCAAGCAATCCCGTTATAATATCGTCGTTGTCGGTGTTATCCAGCCGTAACGCTTCGCGGGCTTGCTCTAACGTAAGCATTGCACCCGCTCCCGATTAAGTCGCCGAACGTGTCAGCTTGATAAAGGCCTCTTCCACAATGGGCTTGCAATCGGCAACCGCCATAGCGCGGTAATCAATGCGCCCGCTCTTGAAGCTGCTTTCGCGGGAAGCCTCGATCGTGATACCCTCCGGCAGATTGTATCCCATGTAGTTGAAGTTACCGAACAGAATAGTTTCCGCCGGGAGGTAATCGTCAACAACGACAGGGAAGCCAAGAATTTTTCCGATCCCCTCGGCCTTCGGATCAGCAATGAAGATCGGTCGCCCGTTGCTGTCCACCATGCTGTAAAACAGGTTGTACAGCGCGGCGTTGTTCATTGCCCAGCAAGCGCCGGAAGCGTACCCGCGTTTCAGCGCGGCAACGACCTTCACAACGTCGGCATATTTCAGCCCGTTTGTTTTGTGGAAGGTAAGGGCGTTTGTATCGCCCCAAGTAATGCCGTTCAGAACGCCCGTACCCTGCGAAGAACCCGTACCGTTTACAAGGCCGTCCGCAATGCAGGCCATCACGCAATTAGTAAGCTCTTCCACAAGGTAGCTTTCAAATGCGGCAATGCTCATGCTCTGCACTTTGACGCTGATAGAAAGCACCTTCATAATTTCGTAGCCGTCGAAAGAAACGGTTGCGACGCTGGGCGCTGCGCTGTCAACCGCCGCGCCCTCGGTGTGCCAGCTTGCAGCGGCGGCGGGAGTACCGACAGGGATAGCAATTTTAGAAGGCACATTGAAGGAACGGCAAACGCTCATAATGCCGCCCATCGTGCGGGCTTTGCTGATAACCTCGTTCAGCGTCTGCGTGGGGAGAACCGCCGCAACGTTGCCGGAAGTGCCGTAAGCGTCCGCCCGCTGCTCGGTCATGGCGCGATTGAAGGCCGCTTCCTCAAAGCTGTTCAGCTTGCGCCCCAGCAGGCGTTTCATAAACGCGCTGCGGTATTCAGCGCTGTTGAATACGTCGCCTTCTGTGGCCTCATAGCTTGCGCGGCGCTCGAAGGTCATACCCGCGCCCGCCACGGGGTTAAAACCGTTCTGCTGCCCGCCTGCGGCGCGGCTCTGTACATTCTGCTTTGCCTGCGAAAGTCCTTCAAGCTCAATATTGAGCGCGTCCACGTCGGCGGTTGCGTCTGTGGCAACAATGTTCTTGATCTCTGCCGCTCTGCGCTCGATTTCCTCCAGCGTAGAAGTGCGGTAATGGTTGAAAGCCTCTGCAATAGTCTTGAATTTCATTTTGTATTCCTCCGTTTGATTGAAATAATGGCGTTTGCCGTTTCTGTGATCTGCTTTGCGAAGGCAAGGTTTTCACTTCGCGCCGCTTTTGGGTTGTTGCTGCCCTCGTAGCCGGAAGCAATTTTCTTCTGTTCCCGCTCCAAGATGTCAATTTGCCTGTAAAGCACTTCTGTAAGCGATTTACGCGGCTTATCCTATGCGGCCTCCGCCGCCTCGGTCTGCTCCCGCTCCGGCTCGGCGGGCTTTTCGATATGGATTTCAATTTCCGTTGTATTCCCGTCCTGCTTGACAATGGCGGGCTTTACAACAATGCCGTTTTCGTCTGCCATAGCGTTACACCTCTTTCAGCAGAATTGAATTTACCTTGATAATGACTTTCGCCCTCTCCGCCGCCGTAGAAGTCCATGCGTTAATAGCGGATCGCGCTTCAACGCTGGTTTGTGGATAAGCAGGGAACGGAACGACGCTGATTTCATACACTTTTTCAATCTTTGTGATCGTGCGCGTGTTTGTCGCCGCGTCGTAACTGTCGCCCCCCTCCGGCACTTTGAAGGCGAAGGACATTCCGGAAAGATCGCCGCGCTGTACTGCCGTATAAACGCTTCGCGCTTCCTCGGTGTCCGGTAATTCCGCAACCATGCTTAACCCTGCCGCGTCAAGCGTCAGTTGCATTGTTTTGGGCGTTCTCGCAAGCGGTACTTTGTTCAAGTCGTGATTGTAGAACAATCTCGCGTCGGACAAGTCCGCATGATCCAGCGCCCCCGCTCGGATAATTTCAATAAACGCGCCTGCCGGATCGTTTATCATGGTGGGCTGATCGTAAACAATCGGCCTACCCTCTAATTTAAGAACCTTCGCCGCGCCTGCCGCCGCCGCGTCCGCTCTTATTTCGCATACTCTAATTTCCTTCATCTGTTGCGCCGTCCTTTCCGTCGCCTGTAATATGTTCGCTTGCGATAATTGTTAGATCAAGCCATTCTTTGTAAAGTGCGTAAAGCTGTATCGGCTTGAAGCCCTTTGTTTCCGGATCAAATACCGCCATAAGCCCCGCCGTTATGTATTCATCTTCCGGCATTTCCTCTATACCGCTTATGTCCTGCCTTTGAAAGCTGGGAAGATCGGCAATGTCGCT
>SFHN01000099.1 GCA_004555635.1 [Eubacterium] saphenum | reverse complement strand
ACCATCTGTGAATGGAGGATACTATGAAAAAAGATATTGATATGGAGTTTCTTTACAAGGCGGTGCTTGCCCTTAAAAACGAGGAGGAGTGCGCGGCGTTTTTCGAGGACATCTGCACGCCGCAGGAGCTGAGAGCAATCACCCAGCGCCTTCACGTTGCAAAGCTGCTTACAGAAAACTGCGTGTATAACGACATTGTTACGCAGACGGGCGCTTCTACAGCGACAATTTCCCGCGTAAACAAAACGCTCAACTATCAGGCGGCAGGCGGGTACAAGATTGTTTTTGACCGCTTGAAGGACAAGGACTGATGGCGGGCTACGGCGAGTTTTCCGCGCTTTACGACGCGCTGACCGAAAACGTGCCCTATGACGAGATTGCCCGCTATTACGACGGGCTTATCCGTGCGCTCGGCGGGAAAAGCGGCGGAGTGCTGCTTGACCTGGGATGCGGGACGGGAAACCTGACGCTTCGCCTTGCGGAAATGGGTTATGACGTTATCGGCTCTGACGCGTCCTGCGATATGCTTTCGATTGCCGCTGCGAAAACAGGCGGGCGGGTTCAGCTTATCTGCCAGAGTATGACCGAAACGGAGCTTTACGGCACGGCGGACATCGCGGTTTCTACCCTCGACAGCATAAATCACCTTGAAACGGCAGAGGATATAGCTGCGTGCTTTTCGGCGCTCTCGAAAAATATGGAGAGCGGCGGGCTTTTCCTTTTTGATGTAAACACGATATACAAGCACCGCGAAATCCTTGCGGATAACAGCTTCGTGTACGATATTGACGGCGCATACGTCGTGTGGAACAACACGTTCTGCCCCGAGGATAACGGCGTTGATATTGACATAGATATCTTTACCGAAAACGACGACGGCAGCTATACGCGCGGCTATGAGGGCTTCAGGGAGATTGCGCTTTCACAGGAGGAGTTGACGCGGCTTCTCGATGAGGCGGGCTTCGATACGGTAGCGGTGTATGAGTACCTGACGGAAAATCCCCCCAAGCCAAACAGCGACAAGCTGATGTTTGCCGCAAGAAAAAGATGAACCAAAATCTAATCAGGAGAATATAATGGGAAGAATAGTAAGAGCGCTTTCGGACGATGGAAGCGTGCTTTGTTCGGCGATTGATTCTACGGACATTGTCCGCGAGGTTCAGCGCCTTCACGAAACCACCCCCGCGGTAACAGCCGCGCTCGGAAGAATGTCCACGGCAGGCTCGATTATGGGCGCAATGCTAAAATACGAGGGCGATACCTTGACGCTAAGAATAAACGGCGGCGGTCCCTGCGGCACGCTTACGGTGGTTTCGGATTACCGCGGAAACGTAAAATGCTGCGCGGGAAATGCGCAGGCGGCGGTTCCCGTCCGTCCCGACGGAAGCCTTGACGTTGCGGGCTGCGTAGGCAAGGACGGCTTCCTCACCGTTGTCAAGGATATGGGGCTGAAGGAGCCCTATGTAGGGCAGATTCCGCTTGTGTCGGGCAATATCGCGGAGGATATCACCGCATATTATAATGTAAGCGAGCAGATTCCGACTGTGCTGTCCCTCGGCATTGTGTTTGATGAAAACGCGAGCGTAAAGGCTGCGGGGGGCTTTATGGTGCAGCTTGTGCCGCCGATACGCGACGGAGCGGTTGACATTATCGAAAGAAATCTGTCAAAGATGGAGTCGATAACCGCAATGCTTGAAAAATCGCTCCCGCCCGAGGAGATTGCAGCAGCCGCTCTCGAAGGTCTGGGCGCCGAAATCCTCGACAGCTGGGACGCGCGCTATTTCTGCGACTGCTCCCGCGAGAGAACCGAGCAGATTATCATCTCCCTCGGCAGGGAGGAGATTGAGAAGCTCGCGGCAGAGCAGAAGGAAACCGAGGTTTGTTGTCATTTTTGCAATAAGAAATACAGATTTTCGGCAGAGGAAATGTTGAACCTGCTCAAAGAATGAAAAATGTTGTTTTTTGCGCAAAAAACGGTTGACAAAAAGCTTTTCTTGTGATATAATGATAAAGCTGTTCGAAAGGGCGGCGGTCATACGAAAATCAAAAAAGTTGAAAAATTTTTGAAAAACCTATTGACAAAATGATAATCGTGTGATATAATGTTAAAGTCGCTTGAAACAACGTTGAGAGCGCAGATGGAAGTTTAGCTCAGCTGGGAGAGCATCTGCCTTACAAGCAGAGGGTCATAGGTTCGAGCCCTATAACTTCCACCAATGGCCTGGTAGTTCAGTTGGTTAGAACGCCGCCCTGTCACGGCGGAGGTCGTGGGTTCGAGTCCCATCCAGGTCGCCACCTGCGGATTTAGCTCATCTGGTAGAGCGCCACCTTGCCAAGGTGGAGGTAGCGAGTTCGAGCCTCGTAATCCGCTCCAGTCGAGTGCCTCGACACGCATTTTCGCGCGTTGAGGTATTTTTTATTTTCGTCATTTTCCCGCGAAAAATTCATCTTTCACAGACACTTAAAAAATAAGCGTCGGGTTCTGCCCGACGTTTTGTTATAATGAATTTTCTGCTTTTAAGCGGGTATAGAAACACTACGGAGGTCGCTATGTACAAAACCGATTACGGCGCGCTTATGGCGGCGCTTGAAAAAAAGCAGGTTAATCCGCGAACGCCTGTCACGGAAAACCCAACGCCGAACACCCTGCGGCTGTTCAATTTCCTGCACGAAATAAAGGGCAAAAAGTTCCTTTCGGGGCAGCAGTACCTGTTCCAAAGCGAGCTTGAGGACATCGTGTACTACCGCGCGTCGGGCAAGCTTCCTGCGGTGCGCGGGTATGACTTTATGGGGATAAGCGGGCTTGGCGGCGGCTATGACCAGATTAACCGCGCTCTTGAATGGGGAAAAAGCTGCGGCGGTATTCTCACGATGTGCTGGCACTGGTACGCGCCCGACGATATGAGCGACATTAAGAAGAACTGCTCGTTCTACTATAAAACTACGGGCTATGACCATAAAACAAGCTTTGATATCATTCGCGCGGTTACCGACGGCACGCACGAAAACGAGTTTGTCCTGCGCGAAATTGATTTGGTTGCGCAGGCGCTGAAGCGGTTTGAGCAGGAGGATATCCCCGTGCTTTGGCGTCCGCTTCACGAAGCGAACGGCGACTGGTTCTGGTGGGGAAACCGCGGCGCGGAAAGCGTTTCGGCGTACAAGAAGCTGTGGTACACGATTTTCGACCGCTTTATGAATTACCACAAGCTGAAAAATCTCATCTGGGTTTGGAACGGGCAGTCGAAGGAGATGGCGGTTCACCCGAACACCTTCGACATCGCGGGGGAGGACATCTACACCGAGCCGCCCGTCCACACCTCGCAGGTGGAAAAATTCAGGGAGGTTTCATCCTACACCGGTGGGAAGCTTGTTACGCTGTCGGAGTGCGGCGCAATACCCGAGCCGGACGAAATGCAGCGCGACCGGGCAGAGTGGCTGTGGTGGCTTCCGTGGTGGGGGAAGTTCGTTTACAAGTCCGACGAGCGCGGAAAGCCTGTTCTTGACGAAAAGGGCTTCCCTATGCCTAATCCCGAGTATATGACGGAGGAGTTTATCCGCCGCGTTATGAACGACGAGCGCGTGATAACGCTTGACGAAATTCCGTGGCGCACAAGCGGCAGCACACTTCCGTCGGCGCTGCGAAAGCACTTGAGCGAGATGTGATATAGAAAGCGCGCCGAGGAAATCTCGGCGCGCCTTGTTATGTGCTATGTAAACAATCGGGCTATCAAAGCTCCGCGATAACCTCAACCTCAACGAGAACGCCTTTCGGCAGGTTAAGGTTGCCTACGCAGCTGCGCGCGGGCTTGCCCGTGAAATACTCGGCGTAAACCGCGTTGAATGCGGCAAAGTCGTTTATGTCGTGCAGGAAGCAGGTGGTCTTTACAACCTTGTCGAGGGTTGTTCCCGCCGCTTCTACGAGGTTCTTCAGGTTCTCGCAGACCTGTCGCGTCTGCGCCTCAATTCCGCCCTCTGCGATAGCACCCGTTGCGGGAACAATCGCTATCTGTCCGCTTGTGTAAAGCAAACCGTTTACCGTCATTGCCTGAGAGTAGGGCCCGATTGCCGCGGGTGCCTTTTCTGTGTGGATTACGTTCATATGAGTTCCTCCTTATACGTTGTCAACTATCTTGAAGCCCTTTTCGGTTAGAGCTTTCTTTATCTGCTCAAGGTGCTCAAAGTTTCTCGTTTCAAGCTGTATGCGCAGGAAGCAGCCGTTTATGTTCGCGTTTGCGTCCGCGCGCTCGTGGTGAACGGCGGTTACGTTTCCGCCAAGCTCTGCGATAATTCCCGCAACGCCGACAAGCTGACCGGGCTTGTCAACAAGCTCAATCGTCAGCAGCGAAGCCCTGCCGCTCTTTACAAGACCGCGGCGGATAACCCTGTTCAGAATCGTAACGTCGATGTTTCCTCCCGAAACAAGGCAAACAACCTTCTTTCCCTTAACGGGAATCTTATCGAACATAACCGCCGCTACGGAAACCGCTCCCGCGCCCTCGGAAATCAGCTTCTGCTGCTCGATAAGCGTCAGTATTGCGCAGGAAATCTCGTCCTCGGTTACGGTTACAACATCGTCAACATACTTGCTGCAAAGCTCGAACGTATTAACGCCCGGCTCCTTTACGGCAATGCCGTCCGCAAGCGTCGAAACGCTGTCAAGGCGCTCTATCTTGCCGTCTTTGAGCGAATTTGCCATACTCGGAGCGCCCGCCGCCTGAACGCCATATACCTTTATGTTGGGGTTAAGCGACTTTATCGCGAACGCAACGCCCGAGATAAGTCCGCCGCCGCCGATAGGAACAACCACCGCGTCAACGTCGGGAAGCTGCTCCATAAGCTCAAGACCGATTGTTCCCTGACCCGCGATTACGTTCTCGTCGTCGAACGGGTGGATAAACGTGTAGCCCTTTTCGTCGCGCAGCTGGAGCGCCTTTGCGTAGGCGTCGTCGTATACTCCGGGAACAAGGCAGACCTCCGCGCCATAGCCCTTAGTTGCCTCAACCTTCGAGATAGGCGCGCCATCGGGCAGGCAGATGAGCGACTTTATGCCCGCCTTCGTTGCCGCAAGCGCAACGCCCTGCGCGTGGTTGCCCGCGGAGCAGGCGATAACGCCGTGCTGCTTCTCCTCCTCGGTGAGCTGGGAAATCTTGAAGTAAGCGCCGCGCACCTTGAACGAGCCGGTCACCTGCAGGTTCTCGGTTTTGAGATAAACCTCCGCGTCGGTGCGGATTTTCGGCGCGCGGATAAGGTCGGTTTTGCGGATAACCTCCTTCAGAACGTGTGATGCCTTGTAGATTTTGTCGAGTGTCAGCATTTTATTTCTCCTCTCAATTTTTCGCGGACGGAGAGTGTGGCTATAATAAAAAAGCCCTCTTTACCAAAATGGAGAGAGGGCGGTATTATTACAAACTCAACCTCTGTACATCCAGCAATG
>SFHN01000098.1 GCA_004555635.1 [Eubacterium] saphenum | reverse complement strand
CGTGGAACCCGTCCTTTACCGCTAAGGAATATTTCAGGCATTCGGGCGGAAGCAACGGGGAAGCTTCTGCGGACAGCATAGCGGACGCTGATGTGATTTTTTTCGGCAGCAGATTTTTTTCCGACAACCGAAAAATGTATGAGGAGAACAATGCAATCCCGACAATCGAAACGCACCCGCTGTTTAACGCTGTTGCTTACTACGATAACGACGGGTCTTTTCAGTCGATTACAATGTCCTGGCACAGGCGGGACGCGGACGGGCTGAAGCATTACAGCGATTTGTCTGTAACGGCGGGCTTTGATGAGGTGAAGTTTATCGAGGACTGCATTTGTATCGAGGTTGACGAAAAGGGGAACATAATCGAGCCTGCAGTAACGGTGACGGAGCGCGACGGCGTGCAGATTGTCGCAAAAGGCGGAGAAAATCGGGAGAAAACCATCACGTTTAAGAACGAGCACGGGTGGTATCAGATTTCAGGCTCTTTTCTCGACAGCTATGAAGCGGTGGTTGAGCTGTACGAATGGTTTTGGGAGCACCCTTTGGATTTCTCGCAGTTTGCTATGGAAAACGGGGCAGAGTACACCTATACAACTCTCGATGAAGCGCCCGACGCGTTTTCGGAGCTTTTGCCTGATTTCGGCGCGCACGGCTTTGTTCGGGGGGAAACTACCGTTTCGCTGAAAAACGGAACCCCCGTTGCATTTGAAGGGCATTATTATTCAAGCGTTGCAGAGGAGCAGGTGCAAAACGGCGAATATTCCGTCGGCGAAAACGGCTGCACGGAAATCCATTGGTGCATTGACGCGGAGCCTGATTACTATACTCTGCAAGATTGTACCGTTTCCCTTGAGGACATCACCAAGGAGCAGGTGCTGAATCTCGCGCCGCCCGATAAGATTACTTCGCAGACAAGAATTCGGTTTATGCACAACGGTTATGTCGTGACAATATATGCCACGGACGTAAGCGAAGCGTGGGAGTTAATCGAATCGCTCAGGTAATCGCTCAAACAAAGCCCGAGAAGAATTTGTTTCCTCTCGGGCTTTTCATATATTGCACTTTGTCGCGTTACTTGCAGATGTTCATCCAAACGCGCATTTCGTTTTCGCCGCGGTTTCCCCAGGTGTAGTACGGCACGGCTGTCGCTTCAAAGGGCTCGGCACGCTCCGGCTCGCTGCTGTAAAGCTTTTCGCAGTCAGAAATGCGCTGCGCCTTTACGGTGAGCCTTATCATGCCGCCGAGGAAATCGGGGTCGGTTTCCGGCGGGTTTACATAAAAGAACCGCTTTCCGTCAAGCTGCATTCCCGACAGCACCGTGTTATAAAACGCAAGCTCCATTACATCGCCGTATTTTCCGCTTGCCTCGTTTTCAAGCATTCGCCCCGTGAAGAAAATCAGCCCTATTGCGGCGCAGGTTTCAGAATATGCGGTATCGGGCGGCAGGTCGTAATCCACGGTAAACGCTTCGCCCAGAACGGTCGAGCCTATGCCGCCCGTTATGTAAATTTTCTTTTGCAAAATGTTATCCCATAAACGGCGGCAGGCTTCAAGAAGCTCTTTGTCGTTCGTTTGCGCGGCGAGGTCTGCCATTCCCGTGTAGAGATAAACGGCGCGAACCGCGTGACCCGTAGCTTCGCTCTGCTCGCGAACGGGCTTTTCGCTCTGTCGGTAGTCGTTGTCCTGAAACACCATACCGTAAAAGCCGTCTGCGGTATCCTCACCGCGCAGCGCTTTTCCCGCGTTGATGAAGTTCGCGGCGACGTGACTTTTTTCCGTGTCGGGAGCTTTGTCCCGCAAAACGGTTCGGCTAAGCAGGGCTTCTCGGGCTGATTAGCCTTTCGGCTTGAAATCTATTCCTGCTTTTCGTGCTTGGCTGCATAAATCCCTTGTCTGAAGCCTGTATTGCTTCCCGTCCTTTATGAAATGCGTGCCGCATTGCCTGAACTCAAAAGAAACATTCCTGCGAACGCATTGTTCCCTTATGTCAAGCACCCACGCATAGTCGAGAGGTCTTGCATTGCAGTCCGATTCGCCGCCGACAACAACAAGCTCAATATCCCCGAGGTACTGCTCAATGTCGATTTGTTCAAGCAGCGGCTGCGCGGTAATACACTTGTGCTTAATGGGCAAATTCCGAAACACGGAGAGCTTTTTGTCTGCGTTTTCCTGATTCTCAATCGTACAGCACACCACAACATTGTCGTATCCGTCTGCCCAATCCTCGGGAATGCATTCCATAAATCGTTCTATTCGTTTCGTGAGGAACAAAAAGGTGCAATCCCCGCGTTCCTTAATCATCTTCCAGCATTCGGTCCGCCACAAGTCAGCTTCCTTAATCAGAAAATCGGTAGAAAAGCAGGTATAAACCATTCCCGGTTTCATTTTATAGCTGCCGTTTTTCAGCCGCTCTGTCGGCTTTGGAAAATCCTTTGTTTTTACAATATCGCTTGTATCAATGCCGCGCTTTGCGTCGCCTTTGTGGATATAGCAGTACAGGCAGCCCTCGCTGCACTTTTTACAGCCTCTCCACGGATTCCACATTGACATTTTTACCGCGCCCTTTCTGTTTGGATTTTCATAACGCGTTATCTTGCCGAAAGTAACGCAACGCCGCATTAGGTATAATGCGGCGTTTTGCGTAAGCAGCGTTTTGCGCGTAGCGGATAAAGCGGGCTTATCCTATTCCGCGATAATATCCGCAAACTCGCCCGAGCAAGCCTTTGCCAAGTCCTCGGGCGCAAGCTCGAGCTGCATTCCGAGCCGCCCGCCGCTTACGATTATCTGTGGGAAATCCTTTGCCGAGCTGTGGATTATTGTGCGGTACTGCTTTTTCATTCCGATAGGCGTGCAGCCGCCGCGTATGTATCCCGTCACCGCGTTAATGTCCTTGACGTGAACCATTTCCAGCGACTTTTCCCCGACCGCGCGAGCGCACTTCTTCATATCAAGCTCCTTGTCAATCGGCAGCGCGAAAACGTAGTACGCCTTGCTTTTTCCCTGAAGCACGAGCGTCTTGAAGCTGCTGTCATAGCTTTGTCCGAGCATATCCGCGATATGAACGCCGTCGATAAACTCGTCGCACTCGTAGGTGTTTACCTTGTAGGTTATCTTCAGCTTATCGAGGATACGCATTGCGTTTGTTTTTGCTTCCTTTGCCATAAAATGCCTCTCATAATTTCTGCCCCGAAAGGGCACCGCGACAGCCCGCAAAGCAGGAGCCAAGCGCCGCAAACAGGGCAGCGTGTTATTCAGATTTCGTCGTCCAGCTCGTCGAAAACGCCGTCCGCGAGGTCGGTCTTTTTCAGCAGGAAAAAAGCAACCGCCGCCGCGGCAAGAGCCGCTAAAGAGATAATACCCGCAATAATGCAGATTGTTTTTGTCATAACAAAACCCTCCTTATGAGTATCTGTTTGCCGTTTCCGAGATGCTGTTGTCGTTGGTCGGCTCGCCGATTGCGCCGAACTTCCACTCGCCGTTGTAGCGGTAAACCTCGCCGAAAATCATCGCGGTTTTTCCGTCGTAGTTTTCAGAGAGATTGTACTTGCAAAGCTCCGAACCCGTGTCAGCGTCAACCACGCGTATAAACGCATTTCTTATCATACCGAAGTGCTGCTTTCTCTGCTGCGCCTGATAGATGTTTACAGTAAACACAAGTCTGTCGTAGGTTTCGGGGACCTTTGTAAGCTCAACGATAATCTGCTCGTCGTCGCCGTCGCCCGCGCCCGTGAGGTTGTCGCCGCAGTGGCGGACAGCGCCGCTTCTGTGAGTGAGGTTTCCGAAATAAACCACGTCAACCGCGCCCGCAAGCTTCTTTGTCTGTGCGTTTATGAGCAGCACGGAAGCGTCGCAGTCGATGTCCTCCTGCTTTGCAAACAGGGAGAACTTCTTCGGCGCCTCGTCCCAACCTAGCCCGACGATAAGCGTTTTCAGACCCGCGTTGCCTTTTGTAAGGTCAACCTTTTGACCCTTCTGAAGATTAACTGACATTTTTTATACCTCCGAATGTAATTACCGAGCTTCTTTGTCGCTCTGAATAAATCTGTCGTATGCCTCGCGCAGCTCCTGCGAGGTAGCCTCGGGAGCGGTCGGGTTGCAGTGCGCCCAAGCGCCCGTTTCGCTCGAAGCGTTGAACTTCTGCTTTTCCGCGCTTCTCATCGGCGGATAGAACGCGATGTGGAAGTGGTGCGCCGAAACATCGCCGCTGTTTACCGGCGCGTTGTACATACACATCATATACGGGAAGTTGTAGCCGAACAGATTGTCGAGCGTGCCCGCGCACTTCCTCACGATATCCGCAAGGTCGCCGCGCTCCTTTTCGCTAAGCTCGCTGATATACTGAACGTGACGCTTTGCCATGATGTAAATGCCGTAGGGATACTCGCAGAAAAACGGCAGGAACACCGTAAAGCTGTCATTCTCGAAGATGATTCGCCGCCCGTCTGCAACCTCGTGCTCCAGCATATCGCAGCACAGGCACTTGCCCTTTTCGGCGACGCTTTTCTTGAAAGCCTCGTCCTCTAGCTGAATTTTTTTCGGGATAAAGCTGTACCCGTAAATCTGCCCGTGGGGGTGCGGCATGGTTACTCCGACAACGTCGCCGCGGTTCTCGAAAATAAAGATGAACTTTATCTTTTCGTCGCTGCGAAGCGCCTCGAACCTTTCGCACCAGAGGTTAACGAGCTTCTTAACGTGCTCCGTCGGCAGCTCCTTAAGCGTTTTCGTGTGCTCGGGGGAGTAGAGGATAACCTCGCATTTGCCGTATGACGGCGCGGTTTTGAAGAAGTCGTTTGCAACGTCGTCCTCGGGCGGCGGGTTCTGTGAAAGCGCGGGAAAGTCGTTGTCGTATTCCAGCACGTCGTAGTCGGGAACCTTTCCGCCGCTCGGGCAGAACGGGCACCAGTCCTTCGGCATCTGCGGTCGGTTTTGTCTGTGAGAGGCTATCATCACCCAGTCGTTAATCAGCGGGTTCCATCTAAGCTCTGCCATATCTGTCGTGTTCCTTTCGGCATTCAGTCAGCGCAAAACCCCATGCTCCGCAAGGAGCACGGGCGAATGTGCTTTTTTGATAGGAAATTATTCTTCCTCGTTGTCCTTGTTTTCTTCAGCGGGAGCAGCCTCTTCAGCTTCCTGCGCTTCATCGGCTTCCTTTGCTTCCTCGGCGGGCTGCGGCTTTACGGGCAGCTTTTCTCCGCACTTGGGGCAGTATGCGTTATCATTCTTGGTCTTAACGCCGCATACGGGGCAGGTGATTTCCTGCTTAAGCTCGTCGGTTTTCTCCTCGATTTCTGCAAGCTTCGCATAGCAGTCGTCGATGTCTGCGATAATCAGGTCGAACTCCTCGTTGTGCTTTTCATCGGACTTCGCCATCTGATAGATGAGCGCGCCGAGCTTCTCGTACTTGCCCTTGATTTCGCTGTTTACCTGAACCGCCTTAAGCTTCAGCTTGGAAAGCTGAACAGCCTC
>SFHN01000097.1 GCA_004555635.1 [Eubacterium] saphenum | reverse complement strand
CAAAGCTTCCGCGTCGCGGAATGCTGCAGAAGTTCTTTCTATGTACAGCAGCGAGAAAACAACGCCCGCGATAATCAGCACAACATCTGCAACAAACATAACCCACATATTCCAGCGCTGAATATCAATCATGCTTGATATTTCCGAGTATTCCGACTGCGCCATTCCGTAGGTTATCGAAATAAGCGGCATGTTGGAGTTGCATTTGACGTTGGTTGGGTAAATAAACTGCCAACCGGTATTCCCGCTGTTTAATGTTACAGCCGCTTTATAAAGCGTAATATCCTCGGGGGTAATGTTGTTTTCGATAACAAATGTATCAAGATTGCTGCCATTGCGAAAAGTAAGTTCCAAATAAAAATCCACCGAATCTATAAAACGCTGAGCATTTGTCGGAGAAGAAAAATCCTGCGATGAAAGCAGTAATTCTATATCTCTGACACGCTGTCTGTACGCATTGTGGTCGCGCACGGACGTTGTAAGCATTGAGCGCGGTCCCGTCATATCGTTTAGATACCCGTTCGCGGGAATATATCCCGTAATAACGCCGACAGCGCCGTAACAGATTATTGCCAGCACAAGGAAAAAAGCAGCAAGTCTGCGCTTAGAATTTTTCGATTTTGTATCCAATTCCCCACACCACCTTCAAATACTTCGGCTCGCCCGGGTTTATCTCGATTTTCTCGCGGATACGACGGATATGAACCATCACCGTGTTTTCAACCGAGTAAGCCGACTCGTTCCATACTCTCTCGTAAATCTCCTCTGCGGAGAAAACCCTCCCCGCGTTGGTCATAAGAAGCTCAAGGATTTTGTATTCCTTTGCGGTAAGCTTCACAAGCTCCCCGTCTACCGACAGCGTGCGCTCGTTTCGCTTGAGCGTAAGCCCGCCGCAGCGGATTTCCTCCCCGCCGCTTCTCCCCGAATAATCCCCAAGCGACATATAGCGCCTTAGCTGGCTTTTCACCCTAGCCACAAGCTCGGGCGGTGAAAACGGCTTTGTTATGTAGTCGTCCGCACCGACGGACAGACCGAGCACCTTGTCGCTTTCCTCGGTTTTGGCGGAAAGCAGAATTATCGGGATATTCCTCCGGTTTCGTATCTGTATCGTTGCTGACAGTCCGTCAAGCGACGGCATCATAATGTCAAGAATTATCAGATGCACGTCAATCTCGCTCAGCTTTTCTACAGCTTCGATGCCGTTGTAGGCGCGTTCTGTTTCTATGCCCTCAATCTCAATCAGCTTCGATATGGCGGAAACAATCTCGCGGTCGTCGTCAACGACGAGCACACGCGGTTTTTCTGACACATATATTCCCCCTTTCAAGAAAATTTTAACATACAATTCTTATTTTTTTACCGACAAAATTCTTACAAATTTCTTACGAATTTTCAAAATTCATTTGCAGACAATAAAAACGAGGAGTTGATTTTTATGAATTATTTTGCGATACCGACAGCGATTGTGCTAAGCGTTTCCGCGGGATTATCGCAATACGCATTTCTCGAGGACTACGACAACACGAAGGTTGCCTACGGAATGGGCGTCGAAACAGACGCGGAAAACAGGCCGCTTGGCGCTGTTTCGGCGCAGCGGCAATACGGCGGGCTTGGCAGCCTGTTTATCGGAGAAGCTGACAAAAAGCGGCTCTGGCTGACCTTTGACGAGGGCTACGAAAACGGCTACACCGCCGAGATACTTGACACGCTGAAGGAAAAGAACGTGCGTGCGGTGTTTTTTGTGACCTATGATTACGCGCTGAAAAATCCGGAGCTTGTCCGCCGAATGATTGACGAGGGGCACACCGTCGGGAATCACACATTCAGCCACCCGTCGCTGCCCGAATGCACGCCCGACGAGCTTTACAACGAACTGCGCCAGCTTCACGACTATGTAAAAAGCGAGTTTGGCTATGAGATGTACGTTATGCGCCCGCCGATGGGCGAGTTTTCGGAGAGAGTGCTGAAATGCGCGCAGGATATGGGCTATACAACGGTGCTGTGGAGCTTTGCCTATCCCGACTGGAACCCCGACAGCCAGCCCGACCCCGCAGCCGCCTTTGACAAAATCACAAAGAAAACGCATAACGGTGCGGTTTATCTATTACACGCGGTAAGCAGCACGAACACGAAGATACTTCCCGATGTCATTGACTATTGGAAGAATAACGGCTATACCATTACACCGATGTAATCTGACACAACGTCAGAGCAGAAACAAGTTGTAAACAGCGGAGCAACAGGAATGCGCTCCGCTGTATATTATTCTGTAGGTTCGGAAAGCTGCTCGGAGATTTCCGCGAATACCTCTGCGGAGCGCTTTGTCGGGCGCTCAAAATAGCGCGAAGTAACAAAGACCACCTTTGTGCCGCCGTCTATCATAGCTTTCAGCGGCTCGCTGCTGCGGAGTGCTTCAAGCGTCAGAGCGCTGTCCGCAACTATGTATGCGGGAGAAAGCCCCTCTGCTGACGCCGCGTGACAATAGCCCTCGGAGGTTACGAGATTTTCGCCGCAAAGCGACAGCAGCGCATTTTCAAATGTTTTGGTGCCGGACAGCGTGAGCTTTCCCGTGACATAAACAAACGTGCCGAGAGAAATATTTTCGGCAGCCGTTTCGATATAAACGCGCGCTGCGCTCCCGGTTTTCGTAGCAAGTTCGGTTTTCTTTTCGCTGTCAGTCTGCGCCTTGCCCAAGAAAGCTGACGCGATGTCAGAATACAGCTTCGCATAGCTATCCATATCTGTCGGGGGTGTAAGCGTAATTACCGCGACGCCCGCAGCTTCAAGCGTATAAACATCGCGCTCTGCGAGCGGGGTGAGCGTAAATAACACATCTGGCGAAAGCTCGGTGATTGCGTTAATATCGGGGTTTTCGGCGCTGCCTACATCAGAAGCAGACAAGCTTTCGGGATAGTCGCAATAGCGAGATTTTCCCGCTATTTTTTCGGCGCAGCCAATCTCGGAAAGTATCTCGGTGACCGCGGGAGAGAGGCTCACGACACGCTCGGCGGCAGCAGAAAGCTCCGTCCCGCAAATCTCAACCGGAAACGCGCTTACGGCAACTTCCTCGCTTTGCACATTCGACACGACAAGCTCGGTCGGCTGTGAGCTTTCGGGGGTATCGGCGCAGGCGGAAAGCATAACGCACATCGTCAGCAGCGCCGCTATTTTTTTCTTCATCTTTTCTCCAATCAATAGTCCATACCAAGCTTAATCCTGCCCTCAAGCCAATCAACAAACTGCTTTGCAATACGCGGTGAATAGCCTCCGCGCTTTACCGAGAACCTGTCTGCGCAGGAGAACAGCTTGTCCTCGGGAACGCAAAGCGCCCTATCTTCGGCAAGCTTCTTTACGATGTCAAGATATCCGTCGCGGTTCGGTCTGGAGAATGTGATAAACAGACCGAAACGGTCGGCAAGCGACATACTTTCGTCGATGGAATCCGAGCCGTTTATCTCACGCTCAGCGACGGTTTCCTTAATAATCTTGCGGCGGTTTGTTGTAGCATATATCAGGATATTTGCAGGACGGGCTTCAAGAGAGCCTTCAAGCGACGCTTTGAGAATAGAGAACCTGTCGTCGTTCTCCGAGAATGTGAGGTCGTCTATCATCACAATGAAATGCAGCGGAATTTCGCGAAGCTGTCTGAACAGCGACGGCAGCGCCGCTATCTCGTTTTTCGGCAGGTCAATCATACGCAGCTTATCGTATTCGTTGAGGATAGCCTTTACAGTAGAGGATTTTCCCGTGCCGCGGTCGCCGTACAGCAGAACGTTCTGCGCAGGCTCGCCGTTAAGGAAGCACTCGGTGTTCTCGATAACCTGACGGCGCTGAACCTCGTAGTTTTTCAGCTCGCAGAGCTTAATCGGGTCGGTTGATTCAATCGGGCGAAGCGCTCCGCCCGCATAGGAAAACGCCTTGTACTTGGCGAAAACTCCGCTGCCGTTTTCGGCGGCATAGGCGATTATATCCGAAGCGGAGGCGGTAAATTCGCCCTTGTCGTAATCGGGAAGCGCAGAGAAATCGCAGCCCGCATAATGCTCGCAAAGCTCAGCTTTCAGCCGCTCGGATGAATATTCGGCAAGCCGGGAAATTATCTCGGCGTCGTGCGCGACAGCCTTTTTGCGAAGCGGGGAAGGCTCTTTTGCGCAGGCGCTTAGCACGTCCGACGGCGTGAAAATCAGCATTTCGTAGAGGTATTCTCCGAGCGTTTTTCCCGACAAGAGCAAAGTCCGCACGATATCGCAGTATGCAGCGGCGCTTTCGGCGGCGCTTCCCTTTCCCAGCGATGAAAACGCTGTGATAATCGGGTCGCGCTTTACGTCAAACACGCAAAGCCCCGATGTAAGAAAACTGAAATCTTCCATTATTCGTCACTTTCCTGTTCTTTTCTGATTTTTTCTATAAGACGCTCCAGCTCGTCAAGCGTTGTGAGCTGTGCGCAGTCGTTCCTGAACCTAGCCGCGCCTTTCATACCCTTGAGGTACCAAGCGGCGGGTCGGCGCGCCTCCTTCATTCCGATTCGTTCGCCCTTGTCCGCGACAATAAGCGAGATGTGGCGGCGCATTATATCGAGCCTTTCGTTTACCGAAGGCTCGGGACGTATGGGCTTTCCCTCGAAATAATCGCGTATCTGCGCGAAAAGCCACGGTCTGCCGTAGCTCCCCCGCCCAATCATAACAAGGTCGCAGCCCGTCTGCTCGTACATACGGGCGCAGTCCTCCGCAGAGTACACATCGCCGTTTCCGATAACGGGAATTGACACCGCCTGCTTTACCGCGCGGATAATTTCCCAATCGGCTGAGCCAGTGTAAAGCTGCTCGCGCGTTCTTCCGTGAACCGCGACGGCAGCCGCGCCGCATTGCTCGGCGATTTTCGCGATTTCGACGGCGTTTATCATATTCTTTGTCCAGCCTGTGCGGATTTTCACGGTGACAGGGATTTCGGTTGCTTTTACCGCAGACTCAACAAGACTGCCAAAAAGCTGCGGATTTTTCAGCAGCGCACTTCCTGCGCCGTTGTTTACGATTTTCGGCATAGGGCAGCCTGCGTTGATGTCAATGATATCGGGTTGAAACCGCTCGGCAATCTTCACCGCTTTTTCCATAAACTCGGGCTCAGCACCGAAAAGCTGCACCGCCATCGGACGCTCGGATTCTGTCACGGAAAGCAGCGCGGCGGTTTTGCTGTCAGAATAGACAAGCCCCTTGCAGCTTGCCATTTCCCCGACGGTATAGGCTGCGCCGTATTCCTTAGCCATAACTCTGTATGCGCGGTCGGCAACGCTCGCCATAGGCGCCAAAGCGGCGGTTTTCTCGATTTGTACGTTTCCTATCTTTATATATTCCAAAAGTGTCTGTATCCTTTCGCCAAAGTTCAACATAGTTCCACAAATACTATTTTATCACAAAAGCTCCCGCAGGTCAAGGTATGCCGCTGCTTTTCAAAAAGATTTTGTCGCAGCATTGCGGAAAATATCTATTT
>SFHN01000096.1 GCA_004555635.1 [Eubacterium] saphenum | reverse complement strand
GCAGGCTTTCCTGACGGTTTACGACACGGGGATAAATCTTATCGGCGGCGCGGATTATTTCAAGGTGAAAAAAGCGCTTGACGACTCCTGCGGAATTACGCAGAAATCGAGCGTTATCCTCTCCGCCGAGGAAACAACCGCCTACACAAAGCTGTACTCCGAAACAGGCTCGAATATACTTGTCGTTTTCATAATCCTGCTTGTCACTATTGTTATTATCTCAATGTGGCACAGCATTTCCACCTCGGTTGAGATGGAATATGTGAACCTCGGCATACTTAAGTCGCAGGGCTTTACCTCGGGGAAAATCCGGCTGGTTTACATTGTTCAGTACCTTTTGGCGGAGCTTATCGGCGCGGCGATAGGGCTGGTGCTCGCGGTGCCGCTTACAATCGCATTTGGCTCGCTGTTTCAGCCGATAACGGGGCTGCTTACGGCGACAAGTGTATCTGCGCTGAAATGCGCGGGTATTTCCCTGGCAATAATTGCCCTGTGCGGGGTGTTCGTAATCCTCGCGACAAGCAAGGTAAGCAGGATTTCTCCCGTCCGCGCGATTTCGGGCGGCAAGGCGGAGGTGCATTTCGACAGCAGGCTTAATGTCCCGATAAAGGCAAAGCCGCTTTCATTCTTCATCGGTCTTCGGCAGTTCACCTCGCGCGGCAAAAGCTACATCGGCTCGGTGCTTATCGTCGCGCTTCTCGTTTTCTTTATGATGACGATAACCGTGCTTTCCGACAGGCTTTCGGGCGGTAATATTGTTGAGGGGAACATTAACCCGCATATCGTTGTTACGATGTCCGAGGAGTTTGAAATCGGCGATACCGAGAGATTTGAAGCAGAGGTTAAGGAAATTGACGCGGACGCGATAATATCATTCGGGCATAACGAATACATCATGGCGGACGGAATTGAGCTTTTATGCACCGCCTGCACTCCGGCGGAGCTTATGTATAAGCCGATTGACGGCAGAATGCCGATTTACGACAACGAGGCTGCCGTAACCGAAATTGCCGCCGAGGAGCTTGGCAAGAAAATCGGCGACACAATATTTGTCGGCAGCGGCGAGAACACAAAGGAGTTCATCATAACCGGCTATCATCAGTCGGTAAACGACCTCGGGCGGACTTTCCTGCTTACCGCCGAGGGTATGTACAGCGTAAACGGCGCAAAGCCGTCCTGCTGCATTGAACTGTCCGACGACGCGCTTGTTGACACGGTTTCATACGCACTTGACGAAAAGCTCGGCAGCCTTATTGCTTCCAAGACGGCGGAAAAAGAGCGCAGCAGCGCCGCCGAAGGCGTGATAAAAATGATAGACTCGATTTGCCTTATTATTGTCATCTCGGTATTCAGCGTGTCAATCCTGTTTTCGATAGTGGTTATAAATATGATTTGCTCGAAAGCGTTTATCAAGGAGCGCGGCGACATCGGCATTCTGAAGTCGCTCGGCTTTACGGCAAACGAGCTGCGCACGCAGTTTGCGTTCAGGTTTATAATCGTTTCGGCAATCGGCTCGGCAATCGGCGGCGTCTATTCGCTGTTTTTCACTAGGCCGCTTCTCGAAATGCTGCTCAGAATGGTGGGGCTGACGCGGATTGAAAGCAGCATTACGTTTATGACGTTCATCATTCCCGCGGCGCTAATCTGCCTTTGCTTCTTTGTTTTCTCGTATATTGCCGCGAGAAAAATCAGAACCGTCGAGGTAAGAGAGCTTATCTGCGAATAACACAACGGGAGCCTTTTGTAGAGGCTCCCGCCAGTCTGTTGATAAACCCTCATCTTCGTCTGTCACCGCATTATGCGCTTCGCGCAAAACGCTATTGATTATCCTCGGCGTATGTGCTAAAATATAGAAAAGCGGGGTGATAGAATGCAGGCGCTTGCCGATATGTACCGCCCGATAACGGGCGCGCCGTTCCTTAACAACAGCAGCTACTGCGAGGTATTGCCTTGCGAAGCTCTGCGTCCGTATATCCGCTGTTTTTGGGGGACGGAGAAGTCCGCGCCGAATCGGGCGGAGAAGCCCTCGCCGCGGATTGTTATTCCCGACACCTGTATGGATATCATCTTTGACATCGACAGCAGCAAGAGCCGCCTGTCAGGCAGATTCTGCGCAATCGACGACCGCTCCTATGATATAGGCGGAGCGGAAAAGCGCGCTTTCTCCGAAACCTTTGGTATACGCTTCTACGCGTGGACGGCGGTGCTTTTCTCGGAGCGGGATTTTACGGGGCAGAAAAACCGCGCATTCGATATAGGCGAGTTCAGCGGCAGGCTTAAAGCCGAGCTTGAGCCGCTGCTTTTGCGTTACCCGACGATGGGCGAACGGATTGCCGCGGCGGAAGCGGTGCTGCTAAAGGCACTTTGCACCGACAGGATAAACAGCGACCTTCTGAACGCGGTTTACTATATGCTTAAAACTGAGGGGCGTGCGAAAATCTCCGATATCGCAAGCTACGCCGCCCTGTCCGAAAGGCAGCTGGAGCGGGTTTTCAGCTATAATACGGGTGTTTCTCCGAAGATTCTTTGCTCGCTGATGCGGTATCAGCTTTTGTGGCAGGATATGGTTATGTCGCCGCGTTTCGATATACTTGACGCAGTCGAAAAATACGGCTACGCTGACCAATCGCATTTGCTTAACGATTTCAGGCGGCGGCATATGATGACCCCGCGGGAAGCGGTTGAATACGCCGCAAAGACCCGATGATGTCGCTTTTTTACAATACAAATCACGCAAGCCGTGCTACAATAAAGAAAAAACAAAGGGAGAAAACCTTATGACTACTACATTTGAAAAAGCAAGGCGGTTCGTATACCAAAACGCGTGTCCTCTTGATTTGGCGCGGTGGCAGTTTCACTTTGAAAACGGCAGCTGCGAAGCCGTGCTCCGCGCGCTAAGCTTCTATCAGAACGAGGACGGCGGCTTTGGCAGCGGGCTTGAAGCGGATTTGTTGAACCCCAATTCAACGCCGATAGCGACTTGGGCGGCGACAGATATTCTGAACGAAATCGGGCTTTGCGACAAAAATCACCCGATTGTCAAGGGGATACTCCGCTATCTCGACAGCGGTGCCGATTTTGACGCGGAGCACAACCAGTGGCTTAACACCGTTCCGTCAAACAACGACTATCCCCACGCGATTTGGTGGGAATACAGCGGCAACCCCGAGTTCAGATACAACCCGACAGCGGCGCTTGCGGCGTTTATACTGCGGTTTGCGGACAGCGGCTCGCCGCTTTACAAAAAGGGCTGTGAAATTGCAGCGCAGGCGGCAGAGTGGTTTATTTCCTCCGTGCCTTTTTCCGAAATGCACGTCACAAACTGCTTCATAACGCTGTTCGGCGCGCTTTCGGAGCAAAAAGCGGGGCTTGTCGATATGGGGCTGTTTGAGGCAAAGCTTAGGGAAAACGTTTCAGCGAACATATGTCGTGACAAGGAGAAATGGGCGACGGAGTATGTGCCGAAGCCCTCGGATTTTCGGATTACGCGCGGCAGCATTTTTTACGCGGACAATGCCGAGCTTGCGGAGTACGAATGCGAGTTTATAAAGAAAAATCAGCTTCCCGACGGGTCTTTTCCCGTTACCTGGCAATGGTACAACGGCTACAAGGAGTTTGAGGTTGCGGCGTACCGATGGAAGTCAATCTTGGCGCTTGCTAATATGCTATATCTGAAAGCCTACGAAAAATAAACATCGGCGGGAGCAATCAGCCCCCGCCGTTATTGTATTAGGTTAAATCGCCTACCGGCAGTCCGAACCGCCCACCCGCAGATAGTATTCGCACAGCTTTTCCGCTTCTGCGGCAATGTCGTAGCCCGCAGCACGAATTTGCTCCGCGGCATTTTCGTTGCGGCGGCGGGCGCTGTTTATCGCGGCAAACGCCCAGTCGCGCGCGGGCGTTTTTAGCGACAGAAACTGAACGCTGTCAGACGCCTTCGCCTGCTTTGTTATCCTGTCGGAGAACACCGCGGGCAGCCCCGCACACTGCGCCTCAAGCCCCGCAAGCGGAAGCCCCTCGTAGTTTGACGGCAGCAAAAAGCAGTCAGCCGCGCTGTAAAACGCATCGGTGTCGGTTCGCTGACCCGCGAAAAGCGCCTTCGCAAGCAGCCCCGCGCGGATTATCCTCGCCTGAATAAGCTCCATATCCCCGCCCTCGCCGACCATAATCAGGCGGGCGTTTTTGTGCTGCTTTTCTATTTCTTTGAATATGTCAATCAGAAACTGCTGATTTTTCTGCGGGCAGAATCTCCCGACGTGGAGAAAAAGTAACGTGTTTTTCGGCACCTTAAATTCGCCGCGTATCGCCGTTCTTTTTTGCTGCGAAAACGCGAATTTCTCGGTGTCAATCGCATTTCGCAGAATACGCACCGCGTTTTTCGGCGCGTTTTCGTCGTCGATTGCACAGACGGGCTTTGACCCGAAAAACCACCGCGCCGCGTATTCGCCGCAGGCAAAGCCGTCCGTCGCAAACACCCTTGCAAGCGGCTTTAGCACCGCCTTTGCGACGTTGCGCAGAAACTCGCCCGCGCCGCCCGACGTGCTGTGGTTATGCACAATGCGAACGCGCACTCCCGCTCTTTTCGCGGCGATAAGCGGCAGAAACGACAGCGTGCTCATATGGCAGTGAACGATATCGTAGCGGTTTTCGCGAAGCAGCTTTGTAAGCGTTTTGAGATAGCGAAACGGGCGCGAAATACCGCACAGCAGGTAAAGCCCGCCGCCAAGCTCCTTTATCCGCTCGGCGGGAATATGCTTTGACCCCGCAAACGTGAAGAAGTCAAACTGCACGCGGCTTCTGTCGATATGCTCGTAGTAGTTCATCACAACCTGCTCGGCGCCGCCGCCGTTCATTTTCCCGATAATCTGCGCGACGCGCAGGGGAGTGCTTTCGTTTTGGTTCATAATCAGTAGATGTCCTTTTTGCTGCGGATATGGCGGCGCACAAGTATGCCGATTATTGCCGCAAAGCAGATAAGCAGGAATATCGGCACAAGCCAGCGGTTTGGCGTTTCCTCCTCGGCGGACTTCATCTCCGTCCAGAGGTTCTGCATAGTCAGATTTGCCTCATCGGAGAGGTTTACGAAAATCGTCGTATTCGCGTCGAGATATTCGTTGTCGGGGTAGCTGATGGGGCTTGTCCGCGTTTCTTCGTCAAGCATTTCATAAGCGGCGCTGTGCGGCGTGGAGTAGCAGATGTAGTCGATGTTTGAGAACGCGATATCCGGCTCGCACATAAAGTTGATGTACATTTCCGCCGCTTCCTTCTGCTTCGCATCGGAGGGAATGCACATAGCGTCAACGAACAGGTTCGTTCCGCTTTTCGGCACGACAAATCCAAGGTCCTCGTTTTCCTCAAGGATAGTCAGCGCGTCGCCCGCGTAATATGGAGCAAGCCACGCGTCGTTTGCCGCCATCTTGTCAAAGATTTCGTCCATTACATAGCCCTGAACGACCTTTTTCTGCTCTTTCAGCTTGTTTGCGGCGGCGGTAAGTTCAATCTCGTCCTCGG
>SFHN01000095.1 GCA_004555635.1 [Eubacterium] saphenum | reverse complement strand
ATCGAGAAGCTCGACGCAGAAGGCGAAATCACCTTTGACAAGGTAATCATGGTAGGCAAGGACGACGGCGTTACCGTTGGTGCTCCCTATGTTGAGGGCGCTACCGTAAAGGCTACACTCCTGAAGAACGGCAAGGCTAAGAAGATAACCGTTTTCACTTACAAGCCCAAGAAGAGCGTTAAGAGAAAGATGGGTCACAGACAGCCGTACAGCCAGGTAAGAATTGAAGCTATCAACGCATAATGCTTAAAGCTGTTTTTTTTCGGCAGGGAAAGCGGCTCTGCGGCTTCGATATTTCGGGGCACGCGGGCTACGGCTATGAAGGACAGGACATTGCCTGCGCTGCGGTAAGCTCTGCGACAGAGCTTGTCTGCAACACGATAACCGATTTTTTCGGCGTTAAGGCAGACGTTTCGGTGGGCGAAAACCTGATTACGCTGCGCCTTTTGGAGGACAGCGAAAAAGCGGCACAGCTTATCGAATCTTTCAGA
Organism: [Eubacterium] saphenum; assembly: GCA_004555635.1. Classification (GTDB taxonomy): domain Bacteria; phylum Bacillota; class Clostridia; order Oscillospirales; family Ruminococcaceae; genus CAG-115. Next base: position 5,137 of record SFHN01000095.1, on the reverse strand, counting down.
TGTCATATGCAGTTTATTGCCGAAGATTATAGCAAGGTTAAAGTTGAAACTCGAACAACAGGAGGATAATACGATGATTAGAATTAGCTTACAGTATTTCGCACATAAGAAAGGTATGGGTTCCACCAAGAACGGCCGTGACTCCGAGTCCAAGAGACTTGGCGCAAAGCGCGCAGACGGTCAGTTCGTTAAGGCGGGCAACATTCTCGTAAGACAGCGCGGCACACACATCCACGCAGGCAACAACGTTGGTATCGGCTCTGACGATACACTGTTTGCTCTCGTTGACGGCACCGTAAAGTACGAGCGTCTTGGCAGAGATAGAAAGCAGGTTAGCGTATACGCTGACTGATAACCCATTCTGAGGTACATCATAAGGCGGATTATCTTGATAGTCCGCCTTATTTTCTTAGTTTTGGGCAGCAGCGCATATTTATTGCATATTCGGGGGAACATTCTGTTGTACCCGTTTTGGGACGGAGGGGATAAGCAATGTTTGTAGACAAGGTTGAAATCTCGATAAAGGCAGGCAACGGTGGAAACGGCGCCGTGTCCTTTCATCGCGAGAAATATGTAAACGCGGGCGGACCCGACGGCGGCGACGGCGGCAAAGGCTCCGACATCGTGTTTCAGGCGGACGATAATCTGTCAACGCTTATCGATTTCCGCTACAAGAAAAAGTACATCGGGCCCGACGGAGAGCCGGGCGGCGCAAAGCGCTGCTCGGGAAAGTCGATGGAGCCGACGATTATCCGCGTTCCGCGCGGAACGATAGTCAAGGACGCGCACACGGGGCGCATTATGGCTGACATATCCGACGACGAGCCGGTGGTTGTGGCGCGCGGCGGCAGGGGCGGAAAGGGCAACGTCCACTTCGCAACTCCCACGCGGCAAATTCCCCGCTTCGCAAAGCCGGGCTTCCCGGGCGAGAAGTTCGACGTTATTCTTGAGCTGAAGCTGCTCGCGGACGTTGGCTTGGTTGGCTTTCCGAACGTCGGAAAATCCACGCTCATAAGCGTTGTCAGCGCCGCGAAGCCTAAGATAGCGAACTACCACTTCACAACGCTGACGCCGGTTCTGGGCGTGGTTAAGCGCGGTGAGCGCTCGTTCGTTATGGCGGATATCCCCGGACTTATCGAGGGCGCAAGCGAGGGCGTAGGTCTTGGCCACGCGTTTTTGCGCCACGTCGAGCGCTGCCGCCTGATTGTGCACGTTGTTGACGTTTCGGGAATAGAGGGGCGCGACCCGATTGACGATTTCGAGAAGATAAACAAGGAACTTGCGAACTTCTCCGAGGAAATCGCGCAAAGCCCGCAGATTGTTGCGGCGAACAAGTGCGATATGGCGACCGAGGAGCAGATTGCCGCTTTCAGAGAGTACATCGAGGGCAAGGGGCTGCCGTTCTTTACGATTTCCGCAGCGACCACGCAGGGCGTTGACCCGCTGATGGACTGCGTTGCGCAGACGCTTGAAAAGCTCCCGCCCGCAAAGCGCTTTGAGGTTCAGCCGCTCACAATGCAGGAGCTTGACGAGCTTGAGGCGAAGAAGCACAGCTTCACGGTTGAGGTTATCGACGGCATTTACAACGTTGACGCGGAGTTCCTTATTCCCATTCTCGAAACCTGCAATATGGACGACTACGAGAGCCTTCAGTATTTCCAGCGCGTTCTGCGCGCGAGCGGAATTATCGACGAGCTTGAGCGGCAGGGAATACAGGAGGACGACCTTGTTTCCATCTACGACTTCGAGTTCAACTATGTTCGGTAAGAAATCGGTCAGGGGGCATATTATATGAGCTTTATCGGCAGGCTGCTTTCGGAGCTGCCGCGCTCGTCTGCGGGCAGCGAGGAAACCGCGCGGCAGGTTTTGTCGCGCTGCGGGAATAATTACGCGAGCGCGCTGTTTATCGGCGACGACTGCCGCACTCCCGAGCTGCTGCAAGAGGTCTGCAATGATGTCACGTCGGCATTCAGCGAGGACTTCCGCGCAAAGCAAGCGCAGAGCAGGGGGCTTTCTGCCCGCTGTGTTCAGCTTTACGAGCTGCTGCGGCAGGAGGGCGACTACGACCTTGTCTGGTACAACGGTATCGTGGAGTTTGACGGCGTTGCGCAGCGGATTGATCGGCTTCGCGAAGCGGTGAAAAAGGGCGGCACGGTGGTATATCGCACGCTGTGCTGGCTGATTGACCCAAGCCCCGATACGCTTGCCTACTGCACCCATAGATTTGGCATAATAGAGCCGCTGGACAAGGTGCTGCGGATTGCAAAGGAGCAGGGGCTTTCCGTTGAGGACTTCTATATCGCGCCGAAAAAGGACTGGACAGAGGGCTATTACAAGCTGCTTTGCGCGCTTGCGGACAAGTACAACGCGCAAAGCTCCGAGGACGGCGAGATTATCGCGGGTATGGGCGAGCTGAAAAAGGAAACCGATATGTTCGCGCTTCACTGCGAGGAATACAGCTACGTTTACTACATAATGAAAGGTTGATAGAATGGCGCTAAGCGAGAAAGAGGCGGCGGCTTACAGCCCGAATGTGCTCGCGTTTTACGGCGACTGCGTCTATGAGCGGCTGGTAAGGCGGCGCGTGGTTCTTTTCGGAAACACAAGCGCGGGGCGGCTCCACGACCTTGCCGTAGAGCAGGTAAGGGCGCCGTATCAGTCCGAGGCGGTAAACATAATCGAGCCTATGCTCACCGAAAAGGAAGCGGACATTCTCCGCCGCGGAAGAAACGCAGGCGGCATTTCCGTTCCGAAAAGCGCAAAGCCCTCGGAGTACCGCAGGGCGACCGCGCTGGAAGCGCTGTTCGGCTATCTCAGCCTTTCGGGGCAGGAGGAGCGCGCAGAAACGCTTTTTGCGGCAATCTGCGACGCGCTTCCGACACAGCTTTCCGAAAAGTAGCTTATTCCGCTGTACTGAAAGGAGCTTTGCAATGAAAAAAAGCAGCGCAAGCCCGAAAAAGAAGCCTGCGGCAAAGGATATCCGGCGCTCGGTACTTCATTGGGCGGTGGATTTGGTGTTTATCATAGCAGGCTCGGCGGTATACGCGCTTGGGGTGAATATGTTCACCTCGCCTAACGATATCGCACCGGGCGGAGTTACGGGTCTTTCTATCATCATAAGCAGCATTACGCCGCTTCCCGTCGGTCTGCTAATCGCGGTGATAAACGTTCCGATTATCGTGGCGGGTTTTCTTCTTCTTAACAAGAAGAATATGATAAAAACCCTCATCGCGGTAGTTACGGTTACGATAATGACGGACTACGTTTTGAGCGATATTCCCGTCTATCTAGCGGAAAACGGAAACGGCATACTCGCGGCGATTTTCGGCGGTCTGTTTATGGGACTTGGGCTTGGGCTTAACTATATGCGAGAGGGCACGACAGGCGGCTCTGACGTCATAAGCAAGATTATCCTGAAGTATCACCCGCAGCTTCGCCTTGGTCAGGCGCAGCTTATCACCGACGGCGTCGTTGTTGCGGTGGGTCTGCTTGTGTACAGGGATTTGAACGTCGTTATGTACGCGCTCATTTCGATTTTCGTGCAGTCAAGGGTCGTGGATATGCTGGTTTACGGCTCGCAGGAGTGCAAGTTTATGCTGGTTTTCTCCTCGCGCTCGCGCGAAATCGCAGAGCGGCTGCTGATGGAGCAGCGCGGAGTTTCGCTGCTTAAAGGCGAGGGTGCATACAGCAAAAGCGAGCAGAATGCGGTTGCGCTTGCGGTTCACAAAAGCGACTACGTCAAGGTTCGCCGCGCAATCAAGGAAACCGACCCCAACGCATTCGTGATAATAACGGGAGCGAGCGAGGTTCTCGGAAACGGCTTTCAAAAGCTGGAATGAACAAATGTGCTTTAGCGGCACAGCTTAACAAGTAATTAACCTGCAAATGCGGCAGGAAAACAAGGAATACAATCAAAGGAGAATGAATTATGTCCGGACATTCAAAATGGAACACCATCAAGCGCAAAAAGGGCGAAAAAGACGGCGCAAGAGCAAAGGTATTCACGAAAATCAGCCGTGAAATCCTTGTATGCATCAAGGAAACAGGCTCTGCCGACCCCAACAACAACTCCCGCCTTGCAACGCTGGTTCAGAAAGCAAAGAGCAACAATATCCCCAACGACAACATCGACAGGCTGCTTAAGAAAGCGGCAGGCGGCGCAGAGAAGAACGACTACGAGAACTGCGTATACGAGGGCTACGGTCCCAACGGCGTTGCGGTTATCGTTGACTGCCTGACCGACAACAGAAACCGCACCGCGGGCGAAATCCGCCACTACTTTGACAAGTTCGGCGGCAATATGGGCGCTACGGGCTGCGTAAGCTTTATGTTCTCGCTGAAGGGCGTTATCGTGCTTAACAACGAGGACGAGGACATTGACGAGGACAAGGCTATGGAGGACATTCTCGCGGCAGGCGGCGATGATTTCAGCTTCGAGGACGGCTGCGTTGAGATAACCTGCGACCCTAACGAGGTTGGCAGCGTGGCTGCCGCGCTGAGCGCTGCGGGCTACGAGGTTGTGTCCGCGCAGGCAGAGCAGGTGCCGTCTACATACACCGTGCTCACCGACGAGGAGCACATCAAGAAGATGAACCTCCTCCTCGAAACCCTCGAGGACAACGACGATGTGCAGAACGTTTGGCACAATTGGGATATGCCCGAAACGGACGAGGAGTAATTCGCGTTCGAACCTGCCTAAAAACAGATACCCCCGAGAAGTCATTGCTTTTCGGGGGCATTTTCTTATTCAATCGCGTTCAGGTTTTTCACGCTCTCTCTGCGGACAAGCGTTCCCGTAACCAGCGTTCTGCCGCGCTTGTAGTTTCCGTCGCGGATTTTGTGCAGTATGATTTCAACCGCCTCGGCGCTCATAACCTTGCTGTTTACGTCAACCGTGGTAAGCCGCGGCGTGCAAATCGTGGAGTAGATGTGGTTGTCGTAGCCGACTACCGAGATGTCGTCGGGGACGTTGTATCCGAGCAACTTAAGCTGATTTACGAGCTTGTATGCGGTTTCGTCGCAGTTGCAGACAAAAGCTGTCGGCATTTCCATCGGCAGATTGAACGTCGGGTAGATGTCGCTTTCGTTTGAGCGGTCGCTTATTATCCAGTCCTGACGCAGCGGTATCCTGTTTTCA
>SFHN01000094.1 GCA_004555635.1 [Eubacterium] saphenum | reverse complement strand
AATTACTTCTTGAGAAGACGCTTTACGGTATCGGTAGGCTGTGCGCCCTTCTTAATCCACTCCTCAGCCTTGGCGGTGTCGATGTTAACTACAACGGGGTCCTTGGTGGGGTCGTAGTAGCCAATCTCCTCGATGAAACGGCCATCTCTGGGGTAGCGGGAATCAGCAACAACTACTCTGTAAAAGGGAGCCTTCTTTGCGCCCATTCTTCTGAGTCTGATTTTTACTGCCATTTTTCTGTTCTCCTTTCAAAAGATTTATTATATCAAAGCGGCAGGCCGCCGTGAATAACCATTATTACAATTCAACAAAAGCGTTTTTTGCGCCGTCAGATTACATCGGGAAGCCGCCCATTCCGCCCATATTCATCGGGAACTTCGGCAGGCGCTTTTTCTTGCCGCCCTTGCCGGACAGCCCCATCTGCTTCATCATCTTCTGCATCTGCTCAAACTGCCGCAGAAGCTGGTTTACGTCCTCAACGCGCGTTCCGCTGCCCGCCGCAATACGGCGCTTGCGCTTCGCATCGATAATCGAGGGCTTCTCGCGCTCCTTCGGGGTCATTGACGAGATGATAGCCTTTGTCCGCGGCATCTTCCGCTCGTCGATGTCCTCTTCCTTGACCTTCCCTGCAACGCCCGGGAGCATATTGATGATGGAGTGAATGCTGCCCATCTTCTCTATCTGCTCAAACTGCGCATACAGGTCGTTCAGGTCAAACTTGTTGTCCTGAAGCTTCTGCATCGCCTTCTGAGCCGCCTTTTCGTCAATCGCAGTCTTTGCCTTGTCGATAAGCGTCAGCACGTCGCCCATTCCGAGGATTCTGCTCGCCATTCTGTCGGGGTAAAACGGCTCGATGTCGTCTATCTTCTCGCCGATACCCGCAAACTTAATCGGCTTTCCCGTGATTGCAAGGACAGTCAGCGCCGCGCCTCCGCGCGTGTCGCCGTCAAGCTTCGTGAGAATAACGCCCGTTATGTCAAGCGCGTTGTTGAACGTTTCCGCAACGTTAACCGCGTCCTGACCGAGCATAGAGTCGATAACGAGAAGAATCTCATTGGGGCTTGTTTCGCGCTTTATGTTTTCAAGCTCCGCCATCAGCGTTTCGTCAATGTGCAGACGTCCCGCAGTATCCAGCAGGACAACATCGAAGCCGTTGTCCTTAGCGTGCTTTATGCCCTCTTTTGCAATCTTCACGGGGTCGCCCTGTCCCATCTCGAAAACGTGCGCGCCCGCCTTTTCGCCGACAATCTTAAGCTGCTCTATCGCAGCGGGTCTGTATACGTCGCAGGCAACCAGCAGCGGACGCCTGTTCTGCGAAATAAGGTGCTTTGCAAGCTTCGCGCAGTGCGTGGTTTTGCCCGCACCCTGAAGTCCGCACATCATAATAACGCAGGGCGGCTTTGACGGAAAATCCAGCTTTGCGGTGGTGTTTCCCATAAGCGCGATAAGCTCACGGTGTACTATATCAATAACCTGCTGCGCGGGCGTGAGGCTTTCCATAACCTCCGCGCCGACCGCCTTTTCGCTGACCCTGTTCACAAATTCCTTTGCGACCTTGTAGTTAACGTCGGCGTCCAGCAGCGCCATACGCACCTCGCGCATAGCCTCCTTGATGTCCTTTTCGTTAAGCTTGCCGTGACCCTTGAGCTTTGTGAACACGTTATTCAGTTTTGCGGAAAGTCCCTCAAAAGCCATATGCAAGCTCCTTTCATTAAAGCTCCGACCGTATATGTTTCAGCAAATCGCCAAGCACGCTTATCTGCTCGCCGCAGCCGCCCGCCTTGTGCGAAAGCTGTGCGAGAATATCCTCCGCTCTGTCAAGCTCGCCCGAAATCTTTCTAAGCCTTGCCGCAAAGCCGAGAAGCGCTTCAAGCTCCTCCAGCCGCTGCTCGCCGTTTTTCATCGAGCAGGAAACGCTCTGCCTCGTAACCCCGCCAAGCTCCTGAGCAATCTCCGAGAGGGACATATCGGAATTGTACCGCATATCCAGCACCTCTCGCTGACCCTTTGACAAAAGCTCGCCGTAAATATCCAGCAGCAGCACATAACTAAAGCTATCCCGCATAATACCGCCTTTTCTCCGTGTGTAAAGAAAAAACTCTTTACAGCAAGAATTATTATAACACGTCTGTCCCGATTTGTCAAGGGGTATTCCAAAGAAAGCCGTTTTTTTGTGACACAAATGCAAAAACCGGCAAAAAAACGCGCTGCGTTTGGCAAAAGCCGCGCAGCGCGCTGTAATTATTTTACAGGAACATAACCTCGTCAGCACGGTTTGTGTCGCGTATTGCGTTCTGAAGCCTTACGAAAAGGTCGCTGTAACGCAAATGCTCGGAAGCAAGCCGTATCGCGCCTATGCGAATGCTGACGGGGATTACATTGCCGCCGCTCTCTATGGTTTCGCCGTTGTGCGAAAGAATACCCTCGCCGACGGCTCTCACCTGCTCGACATCGGACATTCCCGTTACCAGCGCGAACTCGTCGCCGCCGATACGGAATGCGGTCATACTGTCGCCCGCTGCCGCGTCAATTCTTCTGAACGCCTCGCGGATAACGCTGTCGCCGGCCTCACTGCCGAAGTTATCGTTCACGGGCATAAGCCCCACAACGTCGCAGCACAGCACATAGCTGTCGGGATTAGCCTTAAGCTGTTCGTAAAGCTCGGAAACATCTACTCGTCTTCCCATATAAATTCCTCCTTCAAGTCTGTCCTCGTCGGGGATAATGCGTGGGTATATTCCCGACGAATGCCATTCTCTTGCGAAAACGGAGGGAGAAACGCCCCACAGCTTCTTGAACGCCCGCGTAAAAACCTCGGGCGAGTTGTAGCCGTATTTCATCGCGATTTCCGTGATGGTAGAGCCGCCGCGGAGAATATCCTCCGCGCTGCACGTCAGGCGGCGCTTTGAGATATACTCCTTCAGGCTCGAGTGCGAGCAGTATCTCCACACCTTTTGCAGAGCCGAAAGCGAGCAGCAGCAAGCCGCCGCAATCTCCTCCTGCGTGACAGGCGAGCAGAGGTTATCCTCTATATAGTTCACCGCGTCTGCAAAGATACAGAAATTTCTCATATCACCGCTCCCTCCGTCGGAAAATCTGCGCGCTGTTTTCCTTTGATAACATTATAGCACAACCGAACGGAAAAAGTCTTGATGTTTTGAGTAAATTTTCCATTTGACGGGCTGTTTTATTGTCCTTTGCCGTCGAATGCATTTTTTTCGATATATGCCATCATCGCATTTCTGAACAGCCCGAGATCAACTCCCAAAGCGACTGCTTCTATCAAAAACGCCCACCAAATGTCGTTTAATGCTGCTGCCACCATTAATATAGCTATTCCAACCATAATTATCAGCGGAAATATACCCCGCTCGCGCAGCCACTTTTTCTTGTAGTACGCCTTTTTCTCCTCGAGGGAAAAGCGGCTCTCGGCTTCGTTAAGCGCAGCCTGCTCTGCCTGCTCGCTGTTTTCCTCGGCCAGCCGCTCGCCCGCGATTATCTCCGCAATCGTTGCGCCCAGTATCTCCGACAGCGCGGGAAGCGCGTCTATCGGCGGCATATAGTTGCCGTTTTCCCAGCGCGAAACCGTCTTTGCTGTTACATAAAGCCGCTCTGCAAGCGCCTGCTGCGTCAGCCCCTTTTCGCGCCGGAGCTGTGCAATAAACTTTCCCGTCTTAATCATATCCATATATGACACCTTCCTTTCCTTTGCCTTTATCATAGCAGAAAACGCGTTCTTTGTCCACCCCACAAACAGCGACACGGCAGGACATTGTCGACAAAACAGCGTCCGCCCCGCGAAAAAGACTCACAGGGCGGGGCAAAACGTATTTTTAAGGCTATGAGGCAAGCGGGCGGATAATCCCTCTGCGTTTCACTTGTACATAATCTTGTCCTTGCTGAGCTTGTCGTTAAAGCCGCACCAGTAGCCGAGTTGCGCCGCAACCGGAACAAGCGCATAGAAAACCAGCATAAGCGCGGGGAAAAGCACCGACATATTGTCAATCTGCCGCAGGTTTGTCTGCACCCAGGCGTCGGTTTCCGTTACGACAGACGGGACAAACGTAAGGACAAACGGAAACGCGCTGCCGCTTATAAAACGGTACAGCAAGAACGTATCTTCCTCGGGGAAAAACAGCTTGTTAAGCAACAGCACAACCGTCGGCGCCGCGCTTACTGCGAACATAATAAGCCCGGGCGCAATCCAGCGCAGTTTCTGCTCGCTTTCTACCCTGCCGAGCTTCACAAGGCTGCGCTCCCTTACGCCGTCCTTCCACGCACAGGTAAAAATAAGCGAGAAGAACACAGTGCTTCCACAGAGTATAGCGACGGTTTTTGTGAAAAAGTTGCTCCCGAACATTGTGACCGCCATTGTCATAAACAGGCACATCACATTTCCGAGAACGACATAGCCTATGCCCGTAAGCGTAATTTTCCAAAAAGATGCACGTTTCATTTGCAGTCCCTTTCCCGCTGAATAAATTAACTTTTTATGCAAAAAATAACCCCGAAAGTGAGGTATCATTGCAATGAGCAACAAAAACTACTCCGACAGCTTCAAGAACCGACAGAGCGCCGAAATTCTGCGCAGCGTTTACCGCAACGCCGAAATGGCTTACGAAGCGTCAACAGACGTGCTTAAGCATTGCAGAAACGCGCATTTGTACAACGAAATTTCCGCGCAGCGCGACCGATACAGGCAGGTCGCAGGGAAAATGCGCAGCGAGCTTAACTCGCGCGGGGTAAAGCCGCCGCAGTATTCTCCTTATGCAAAAGCAATGTCGAAAATGGGCATCGCGATGAAAACTATGTCGGACTCCAGCAGCTCGGGGATTGCGGCGCTTATGCTGCGCGGCACGACGATGGGAATAATCGATATGCAGCACGCAGTAAACCGCTCCGCTGCCGCCGAGCAGAGCATTCGCTCCGACGCGCAGGAGCTTTTGGCGCGCGAGCAGAGCTTCTGCGACTCGCTCAAGCGCTACCTCTGACTATGCGCCGCCGAATAAAGCCCTCGCCCGAGCCTGTCCCCTGCGACATCAGAACGGGGCGCAGCGGGATAAAGCCCACGGGCGACTGAAGCCGCCGTCAGTCGGGGTTTACAATCCGATTGTTGATGATGTTGTCGAGCAGGATTAGCCCGCGCTCGCGCTGCTCCTCGGAGCCTATCATCTTTCCCGTCATATCCTCGTATTCCTCGCGGATATAAAGCCCTACAATGTCGGGGCAGGACTCCCAGCGCGCCTCGTCCTTCCAGCCGGTTGTGTTAAGCTGAAGCCCGCAGCCCTCATAGAACACCGCTTCGGGGTACTCATCGGTAAAGTCGCGGAAAAACTGTATGTCTTCGCCGTTAGCCGCCTCATATATCTCGTCGAGTATTCCGATATCGGTGAGATAAACCTGACTTTCTCCCGTAAGCAGCTGCGTCATAAACTTCGTTCTGTTCGCGTCGGTAAGCTCGTTATAGCCGTTTTCCATCGACAAATCCATTACGTTAATGCCGACGTGGACATAGCCGTTTCCGTCAAAGTCGGGGCAGTATTTTTCAAGCGCAAGCTCAATGTCCTCGGTCTTGTAGTAAATCCCGCTCGCATTCTGCGTTGAAACTACAAGGACGTATATATCCTCCTTC
>SFHN01000093.1 GCA_004555635.1 [Eubacterium] saphenum | reverse complement strand
GCAGAATAAACCGCTTCTTTATGTCATACAGCGGGTCTGCTTCCATAGGCAGCAGGCGGTCGTCGCAGGAAATATAGCTGTTTTTTGGCTCTGCTTTTATGAGTATGATATTCTTGCCGTATCTTTGCAAAGCAGCCTCGGCAAAGCGCGTCACCGCGTCAAAGCAGAACTTCATATCGCGCTTTTCAAAGACGAAGCACTCCTTGCAGTCCTTTGCAATCGACTTGTAAAAATCAGTGCGGAACGTAAACTCGTCAGTTTCAAACAGCGTTCCGCCATACTCTGCCATTGAGCAGATTGTGTCGTAGAAATCAACGACCAGCCAGCTGCTTCCGCTTCCGATTATGTCGGAGGTTCCGCTGCGTGAAAAAGCGTCGTGCATAACCCGCCTGCGCCATACGCTGCCGCAGAACGGCTCTTCCGTTTCGGGGAACTCCACGGGAACGGCAGGCTCAAAAGCCAGCACGGGCGGCTGCTTTGCGATATATCTGCCGATAAACGCGTTTGCGCTGCGGTTTACGCTCTCGCGCGAAACACAGCTTCCCCAGATATCCACGGTCATACGCGCAAGCCCCGCCGCATAGCGCTTAAGCTGCGCCTTGTTTCTTAGCAGGAAAACAAGCTCCGCGTTGTTCTCGTTTACAGACACGCCCGTTTCGTGTGCTAACAGGCGAACCATTCTCTTTACAATGTTGAAATGCTCTTTGAATGCAAGCGCGAAAAAGTCATACGGATGGTTAAGATTGCCTCCTAAGACCTCGCGAATAATCTCCGCCGCCGCGACAAGCTCCCCTGCCGCAGGCTCGTCCGCAAAATACTCCGAAACGAAATCCAAATCGCTCTTTCCCGCTTTTTTCAGGCGGATAAGTCGCTCGCGCTGCCTGCTCGCAAAATCGCGCGAGGTAAACGCAATAATGACATCGGCGGCGTTTTCCATATCAAGCAGCCTGCTCTGATAGGAGCGGGCAGTCATACTGTCGTAATAGCGCAAAACTCGGTCGAACCATATCTCCGCGTCGGGAACGCGCGCCGCTTTTATGCCGCTGTCAGCCGCGATAAGCTCCGCCGCCTTGTACGCGTCGTAATAATAGGCGCTTTCGTATCTTCCCGTATGCAGAGCGTCGGAAAAATAGTTTGCCGAAAGGTCGATAACCGAGGGGTGGACAAGCGCTATGAAATAATCCTCCATAGCAGTAAGCATTCGCTCCGTGCTTTTTGGCACGGGAACTGTTCGCAGCTGATTGTCAATCTCGGCAAAGCCGTTCATTCTGCATCTGAACAGAATTATCCTGTCGGAAGAAATATGCGCTCGCAGCGTGTCGGCGTAGTTTTTCACAAGCGGCTTCCAGACCTGCTCGCCGAACGGCGGGCGGATACGCTCAAGCAGCGGCTTGTTCTCCCTGTAAAAGGACGAAGCGCGAAATCTCTTTGACGAGGTGAAAAAGCGCGTTGCCCCGCTGTCGTTTGAAACGGTTCGGTAGCAGGCGTTTGCCGCCGCTGCGTAAAAATCAACCGCGATATACTCGGGACTTGTCTTTTCTATATACTCTCCGAGCGAATTTCCGATGTCAATGCAGACCGCTTTGTCGTCTGTCGGCAGGCAGGAATATCCCTTGTCTGCGCCGAGCGCAAGCTGCGAAAGCCCCAGACACGCCTTGTCAGCGCGAAAGCCCTTGCCCGCCGAAAAAATCCTGCGGAGATTTCCCGAGCCGCTCAGAAGAATGCGCGGGCGATAGCCGCTGTGGCTTATTCCCGAGCCGAGAGCCTCTTTTGTACGCGAAAGGCTTTCGGCGCACTCCTTCCCAAACGCGGGATACACCGGCACAACCGCCGCGCCGTAAGGGCGCGGTTCGCTCATAACGGGGATATACGAAAGCTTTGCCGAAACGCCTTTTTCCCCGCGCGAAAGCTCGGCGCAAAGTATAAGGCTGTCGCGGTTTTCGCGCATTTCGTTCATCGTTGTGAGGAAATTTCCGAGCGAAAACGCGCACGGAACACGCCGCCCGTCCTGCGTTTTTATGTAGCTGAAGCGCTGAACAACGTGCGGCTGCGAGCCGACAATAAGACCCGCGCCCGCGTTTGCCATAAAGCGAGCCTCGGCTATCTGCGATTTTCTCAGCTTTGCGGAGTTCATTGCGCCCCAGTGCTGATATGCGACGATAAATTCCGCGCCCTGCGCATAGGCGTTGTTGATAAGTTCAAGGAAATAGTTCCTGTCATATCTGCCGAAGCGGTTTAGTCCCATATCACCCGCAGCATTGTCCGCGCCGACAGGCACCATTGTGCAGGCGATAAACGCAACGCGTATGCCATTTATGTCAACCATCACAGGGTTTGCGCCCTCGGTACCGATATTCTTAAGATTGTACCTGCCGATTGCCGAAACCGTCGCGGAAAGTCTGTCCCTGCCGTTTATGCCGCTGTAGTTTGTCGCGGTAACAAGCGCGTCAAAGCCCGCGTCCGCGATTGCGGCGAGAAAAGACGACGGCGAGTTGCAGTTAGGCGCACCCGACGGCAGGCGAAGCTCCTCGCATTCATACGGCGCACCATCATCGCAGGTTGTTTTCAGCACTCCGACAGCATAGTCCGCCTCGGACAGCACTCTCCCGATTTCCGCGAAAGCGTCGTGGAAATCGAAGTTAGTTCCGCTGACGGCGCGCTGATGATTAACTGCGCACATAATGTCGCCCGCAAGCATAAGCACCGCGCTCTGCGGCGGGAAATCCGCGCTGCGCTCGACAGCTATTTTTGTGCGGAAGCTCTGCTTATCATCGGTTGTGATTTCAATAAAGGTTGTTCCCGCAGAAACCGCAGTAACAACGCCCTTCGCGTCCACAACTGCTACGCTTTTGTTCTCCGAGCGGAACGCTGCCGCAGGCACCTCGTTTCTGCACTCCCAACGCAGCGCGGCGGTTTCTCCGATATTAAGGCAGATGGTGTTCTGTGCCTTCAGCTTAACGGAAATGGGCGTAAAGGGCAGCTTTTCGCTCGCTTCTCCCAAGACCTCGCGCTCGTTTTCATAGCGAAATGCGCGAACGCAAGCGAGATAAGTCCTGCCGTTTGCAAAGCCGAGTATGGTCTTTTTTGTCCCCTGCGAATAGCGGGTTTTAATGCAGTGCGCAGGGTCGTCCGCACTGAAATATTGCAGCTTGTAGCCATCGGCGCCCTTTACCTTGTCCCAGCGCGCAGTAACCGCTCCGTCGGAAACCGACAGTCGAAAATGTGCAGGGGCGCGAAGGAGTTCACTCACTTTTTTCACCTCTTAAGGTTCTGTTATGCCAAAGGAATTTTTCAACGCCTCCAGCTTTTCGTAGTTTCTGTAAAAAGAATAGTACGCTCCGCAGAAGTGCTGAATATCATCTATTCTTATGCGGTAGCCGTCGTGTCTGACAAAAAACGCACCGAGCGCTCTCTCGGGATATTTGAAGTACATAACATACTCGGGGTAAGCATAGCCGTTAAGCATCCATTCCGCGCGGTGGTAGATGGTTTTCACAAAAAACTTTGCGTCAAACTCCGACAGATAAGAGCAGGGTAAATTCTCCGAAACCACCCTGTCGTAAAGCTCAAACGTAACCGTTAGCAGCTCGAGATATGTGTGGTATGTCGTAACGCGCTCGTAAATTGCTTTAAGGTTTACGTTCGCGTTTTTCAGCGCAAAGCTAAGATACCTGTCCTCGGGAAGGAATTTCGTAAGCTCGTTCATCGCATACGCAACCCAGTGGTCGCGGTGCCTTGTGTAGTCCTCCTCGATAAAGCGGTCGGCTGCGCGTTTCGCCGCGTCAAGCCAGCGCTGCTCCCCCGTAAGCCCGTAAAGGCGGCAGAGCGCGAAAACCGTTTCGCCGTCGTAGTAGACGGTGCGGAACTCCTCCTTCGGAGTAAACTGCGGGTAATTCAGAACGTGGAAAAACCTGCCCGTGTTCATATCGAAAAGCTCTAAAATTCCGTTTCCAAGCTCGCGGCACAGCTTAACGTACTTGCCGCTGCCAAGCGCGTTCATATACTCCGTCAGCATAATAATCGCAACAGCGTTGCCGCCGATTTTTACCTCGTTCTTGCTTTTGTCGGCAAGAAAAACCGTGTTTTCGCGGTCGGGCGAGGGGCGGTATTTGTAAACCGTGTTTGATATCATATACCCGATTGAGGTTTCAATCTGCCGCAGCGTAAACTTATCCCCCGTAATGCGGTAGGCGCAGATTAGGCTCCAAATCGAGGACGAGTGGCGCAGAATGTTATACCCCGGGATTTCCTTGTGGAAAATCGGGTAGTAGCCGTAGTCGAACTTTCCGTCAAAGCCGACCATCATCGCGAGGTAGTCCGACGATGTTGTGATAACGTGAAGCAAAAGCTCCTTTGTTATCCCGTCGATAACGCGTCTGCCCGCGCGGTGACCCTCTCCGTAAAGCGGATAAACGGCGCTGTTTTCGTCACAGAACGCACTTATGCAATCGAACAGGATAATGCTGTCGGGAAGCACGGTGAGGGTTTTTATGCCGTTTGCGCTGAAATACTTGTTAAGCGTCGGAAGCTTTATCGTCTGCTCCTTGTAGGCTAACAGGCGGTTGCCGTTTATCTCCGCTTCAATAAGCGCGTTGTCCATCGTATCTCCGAAGGCTATTCCCCTGCGGAAAAACTCGTGAAAGCCGTTCGCGAGCCTGCCGAGAACATAGGACAGCGGCGCGGTATTGCTCTTTACGACAATATCCGCCTTAACCCACTTCGGATTAACGTCGCCCGCAGAAACATACCTTTCAGCGGCTTCACACGCGCCGCGCCAAGCAGCCTCGGGCTCGGGAGCGGCACAGCGGAACACCCGCGCTCTCTCGCTCCCGTCACACACGGAAACAAACGCAGCATAGCCTGCGCATATCGCCGCGGATGTTTTTTCCGCAAGCTGCGCGAAGCTCCCGCCCGAAAGCAGGCAGCCGCAAAGCAGCTCGGCTTTTTCGCGAAAAATCCCTGCGCTATCGTTCATACGAAACCCCTCCCAACGGCGAGAACTCCATTTTTGCTTATACTTATGTTTATTATAGCATAAGCCCGAAAAATTTTCAACTTCTCCCGTAAAATTTTTCAAAAAACACAAAGCGAATAAAAGAACCGCCCCCGACGCACAATCGGAGGCGGAAACATACTGTCATCGCCTTATATACTGCGAAATCACATTAAGAAGCCTGTCGATATCAACGGGCTTTGCAAGGTGCTCGTCCATTCCTGCTTCAAACGCGGCTTTCCTGTCCTCGTCAAAAGCGTTTGCCGTCATCGCAATAATCGGAATGCCTGAAAGAGCAGGTGGCATACAACGGATTGCCCTTGTTGCCTGATAGCCGTCCATATTCGGCATCTGAATATCCATCAGCACAAGAGAATAGTAGCCGTCGGGAGAGTTTTCGAGCTTGGACAGGCACACGGCGCCGTCCTCCGCCCAATCCACCACAAGACCCGCATAGCGCAGAAGCTCAATCACGATTTCAGCGTTAAGCGCGTTATCCTCCGCAAGCAGAATATGCTGTCCGTCAAAATGTCTTGTGCCGCCAAAATCCGACGATGATGTTAGCTGACTTTCCTCGGCAAGGCGAAGCGGTATGCTGACGCTGATGGTTGTGCCCTTGCCCTGCTCGCTCTGAACGTCGATTTCGCCGCCAATCAGGTCTATGTACTTCTTCACGATGCCCATTCCAAG
>SFHN01000092.1 GCA_004555635.1 [Eubacterium] saphenum | reverse complement strand
TGGGTGAAACAAATGAGGACTAAGGGCTGGAAGCAGATTTTCTCATTTACGTTTATTCAGTTTATCAAAACAAAATCGTTCTGGGCGGGCACAATTGTCGTGTGCCTTATCCTCGCACTGCTTATCGGCGCGGTGAACATTCTCCCATCGGTTTTGAACGACGAGGAGGAAATCTCCCCCGACGGCACGGACACCTCCGCACTTACCGCCGTTTACCTTATCGACGAAAGCGGCATTCTTACCGACGAGGACAAGGCAGCGCTTAAGGAAAGCGGAATTGCCCTTGCGGACACGGACAAATCCCCCGACGAACTTATCGATATGCTAAAGGACAGCGATAAGTCCGAGGCGATGGTTCGCGTTATCGCGGACGAATACGAGGGCAAGGTTATCGGCTACTCCGTAAAGACCTACTACGCGCCCGAGGCAAAGGGCGCAGCCGTTGACAACACAACCGCCGCGGTGCAGGATATGATAAACTACCGCAACCTGCTTAACGCGGGTGTTACCCCCGAAACCTACGAGCAGACGCAGCGCTATGTTCAGACCTCGAAAATCGCGGCAGGCAGCGGCGAGTGGAATATGATAGAAAGCGCGCTTAATTCCATTGTTCCGATGATAGTTTCGCTGCTGCTGTTTATGATGATATTCATCTACGGCAGTATGGTCGCGCAGTCGATTGCAACCGAAAAGACAAGCCGCGTTATGGAACTTTTGCTGACCTCCGTGCGCCCGCTGGCAATCGTAATCGGAAAGGTGCTTGCAATGGGGCTGGTCAGCTTTATGCAGGCGGCGATTATCGGCATAGTTTCTGTAATCTCCTTCGCGGTGACAGCGCCCTTTGGCATCGGCGGCGAGGTTATGGAGATTATGAAGTCCCCCGAGCTTCAGGCAGTTGCGGCTAACGCAGAGCTTGCCGAGGCGGTAACGAACACCCTC
Organism: [Eubacterium] saphenum; assembly: GCA_004555635.1. GTDB lineage: Bacteria > Bacillota > Clostridia > Oscillospirales > Ruminococcaceae > CAG-115. Next base: position 4,805 of record SFHN01000092.1, on the reverse strand, counting down.
AGCCACTGGACGCCGCTCAGCTTTATTCTCATCTTCCTGTGCTTTATCCTCGGCTTCTTGTTCTACGCGCTTATCGCGGCGCTTGTCGGCGCAAGCATCAGCCGTATGGAGGATTTGCAGCAGGCAATGCAGCCCTACTCGCTGCTCGGCATACTCGGCTTCTACCTCGCATACTTCCCCGTTATTTTCAATATGGAAAGCATCGAAACAGGCGCGGCTACGATAAATCCCGTGCAGCTTGTGTCCTACTACCTGCCGGTAAGTTCGCCGTTTGCGCTGCCGAGCGCGCTGCTGCTCGGTACCATCTCCCCGCTCGGCGGAGTTATCGCGGTGCTTATCCTTGCGGCGTTTGTCGTACTTATCGCGATTGTTGTCAGCAAGGTTTACGAGGCGATTATCCTGCACAACGGAAACCGCATTAAGCTTGGCGATATCATAAAGCTCGCAACAAGAAAGTGACGCTCCCGTCTGCGGATAATATGCAGAAAAACGCCCTCCTGCGGTGAAAAAGCCGCGGGAGGGTTTTGCTTTATACAGTCGTTTCCTCGGTGATGTTGCTTATCCAGATATCCTTTTTGATAAGCACATAGCCGATAACAAGCTTTATGATGTCCGCCGCCTGAATTATCGTGTAGATAGCAAAGACGGACAGCCCCGAAAAACGGCATAGAATAAACGCCGCGGGCACCGCAACCACCCAGGTAAATACGCTGTCAAACAGGAACGTAACCAACGTCTTTCCGCCCGAGCGTAGCGTGAAATAAAGCGCGTTAAGAAAGCCCTGAACAGGGAAAAACAGCGCCGTTATGATGATAAACAGCGTTGCGCTTCGGCGGATTTCGTCCGTCGTGTCGTAGAAGCTCGGGAACACCCCCGAAACGCTGACGAGAATGACCGTAAGCCCCACGCAGATAATACCCGTGAACTTCGTGAGCGAAAAGGAGTCCTTCTTCGCCTGCTCATAGCGCCCCGCGCCGAGGGTCTGCCCGATGAGAATGCCGACCGCATTTCCGAGCGCGATGAAAACAACGTTCAGCAGGTTGCAAAGCGCGTTTGAGATGTTAAGCCCCGTTACGTTGTCAAGTCCAAGCACGGAGTAGCTTTGCGTAAGCGCCGCCATTCCGCCCGCCCACATAAACTCGTTCAGGAAGATAGGCGTTCCCTTTTTGATAATCGCGCCCGCCGTTTTCGCGGGGACAAGAAGCGTTCTGTACGCGCCCTGCAAAAAGCTGTGCTTTTTTCTGCGCAGAAACGCCCAGCCGATTACAACCGCCATTTCCACAACCCTTGCAATTACCGTCGCAAGCGCCGCGCCGCGCACGCCCATTTCGGGGAAGCCGAGCTTTCCAAAAATAAGCAGGTAGTTGAATATGATGTCGGTAGCGACGGAGAAAAGACCGCCGACCATCGGCTTTATGCTGTCGCCCGTTTCTCTGAGCGAGCTTGCGAATATCTGCGTAATAACAAACGGCGGCAGCCCCCACAGCATTATGCCGAGGTATTGCTTCGCAAAATCCATCGTCTGTATAGGGTCAACAGTGCTGCTTTCTCCCTTCAGATACAGCCCTATCAGCAGCTCATCGCCAAGCACGAAAGCAAGCAGCCCCGCCGCAAGACAAGCCGCGCAGATAAGGTGCTTTATGCGGAACGTATTGCGAACGCCCTCCATATCTCCCTTGCCGAAATACTGCGCCGCATAAATCCCGGGACCCGAAAGCCCGCCGAATATCGCAAGAAAGAACACAAAGAGAAGCTGCCCCACAATCGACACGGCGGTTATTGCCTCCGTGCCGAGGCTGCCGACCATTATGTTATCGATTAGCCCGACCATATTCGTTATGCCGTTTTGTATCATCATAGGCACGGCAAGCGCCATCGCCCGTTTGTAAATGCTTCTTTCGCCGTTCATATCAATTTCCTTTGTCCGTGTAATGCTGTGATTTTTCCAAAAGCAATAACCATTTTATCACAAGCAAACGGTTTTGTCAACACCGATTTTTTGGATAACGCAGGAAAAACTACGCCAAAATCCTAAAACCCACTTGACAAAAGCCGTAGAATGCGGTATAATACAACAAATGTTACGCAACAAATGTTGCACAAAGGAGTAGATGTATGCCGCCAAAAGCAAAATACACCCGTGAGGAAATTGTTGAGATAGCAGTGGAGCTTGCAGCGAAGCGAGGGATTGACGCGCTTAACGCGCGAAATCTCGCCGCCGCTCTCGGAACGTCAACGCGGCCGTTGTTCACCGCGTTTAAGAATATGGGCGAGCTTATCGGCGAGGTAAACTCCGCCGCAATGAAGCGGTTCGAGGAGTATGCGGGCAGGTTTGACCCTAACAACCCCGCATTCAAGACCGTCGGTATGCAGATGATACTGTTCGCGGCGGAGCAGCCGAAGCTGTTTCAGCTTTTGTTTATGAGCGAGAGCGAAAACTCGGGAAGCTTCGACGATATGTTCGGCAGACTCGGAGCCACAAGCAGGCTTTGCATTGACTATATTATGCGCGACTACGGGCTTGATTTGCGCGAGGCGGAGCTGCTTTTCCGCAGCGCGTGGGTGTATACCTTCGGTATCTGCGCGCTTATCGCAAAGGGCGTTTGCAGGTACAGCGAAAACGAGGTTTCCGAAATGCTGTCGGTACAATTCAACGCAATAATGGGACTTATTCTTTCGGGAAAAGCCTTTGACGTACCCGAATACGAAAAGGGACTGTCGCCGCAGGAATTTAAGGAAAAATTCACCGCACAAAACGGAGAAAAGCAATGAAAATACTAATACTTATGGGCAGCCCGCGTCTGAGCGGAAATACCGCGGAGCTTTGCAAGCCGTTTATCGAAAGGCTAAAAGATCGGGGCGCAGAGGTCGCGTATATTGCGGTGGAAGAAATGAACATAAACCCCTGCCGCGGCTGCTACGCCTGTCAGAATGTCGAGGGCGAATACGGCTGCGTTCAAAACGACGATATGAGGGAGATTGTTCGAAAAATTACGTCGGCGGACTGCATTGTACTTGCAACGCCGATTTACTCGTGGTACTGCCCCGCGAAGCTAAAAGCAGTGCTTGACCGCCACTACGGGCTTAACAAATTCTACGGCAGCGCACAAGGGTCGCTGTGGGCGGGGAAAAAGGTTGCGATAATCGCAACGCACGGCTACGAGCGAGAGTATGCTACGTCGCCGTTTGAGGACGGAATAAAGCGCCTTTGCGAGCATTCGGCGCTTAAATACATCGGTATGTTCTCGGTTCGCGACGAGGACGATCTCGCTTCGTTCACAAGCGAAAGCGCGGTAAACGGAGCAAAAGAGTTTGCGGACAGCGTGCTGTCTGCGCTCGGATAATGAAAGGAAGAGAAATATGGAATTACTGAAGGAAAACGAGCGCGGCGCTAACCGCGCTGCGGCAAATGTTATGCGGATAACCGTTGCGGTGTTCGTGGTGGTGCTGGTGCTGGACATTGTCGGCATTTTCGCCGTTGAGATAAGCACTATGGTTGCTGCGTTCGTCATCGGAACAATCTTGCTGTTTATCCCCACGCTTATCGTAAACGTGCTTAAAATCGAAAAGGGCTGGGTGAAATACGTTATCGTGCTGTGCGCGGTTTTGTTTACAGTCATTCTGACAGTTATTCTAGCGTACCACGCGGTGCTGCTGTTCGTTTACCCGATAGCTATCGCGGCGCTGTACTTTTCGACAAGGCTAAACTGCTTCACCGCAGTGGTGACGCTGGTCGGAGTTTCCGTCGGACAGGTGTTGTGTTTTCAGTTCAACCTTGTCGCAGACCACAATTTTGACTCGATGAGAAAGGTCATTATGTACGGAATTGCGCCCCGCGCGCTGGTGCTGCTGTGCATTTCAGCGATTTTCTATATGCTCTGCAAGCGCACTGCGTCTATGCTTAGCTCCCTTATGGGCGCGGAGCAGCAGCGGCTTATGCAGGAAAAATCCACCGAGATGTCCAGAAAGCTGCTTGACACGGTAACCGAGCTTGACAACATAGCACTTTCATCAGCCGAGGCAAACCGCAGCATTTCCGAGCAGTCCTCCTGCGTAATGCAGGACAGCGAGGAGAATTTCCAGCACATCAAATCGGTCGAGAACAGTATGACCGAGATATCGGACAGCCTGCGCAGACTGTCCGATATGAGTGAGGAAATCGCCGAGCTTACCCGCCGTGCCGATGAAATCACCGCCGAGAACAACGCGAAGCTTGCCGAGTCCTCCCACAGCATGGACGAAATCGCCCGCGGAAGCGACAACAGCCGCGATATTATCGCAAAGCTTTCGGAGCAGTCACAGCAGATTGTTAGTATCGTAAAGGTAATCACAGGCATTTCAAGTCAGACGAACATACTCGCGATAAACGCGTCGATAGAGGCTTCTCGCGCGGGTGCGGCAGGGCACGGCTTCTCAGTTGTGGCGGGCGAGATAAAGTCCCTCTCCGAAAAGACCAAGACCGCTGCTTCGGAAATCGGCGCGATTATAAGCGAAGTCACAAAGGACATCGATGCTGCCGTTTCCGCAATGGAAAACAACTCCGCGCTTACACGGCAGGGACTTGACAGTATGAACAAAATGACCGCGTCCGCAGAGCAGCTTAGCCTTGCAAACGAGGAAATTTCGCATAACATTGCCGAGATGAACCTCGTAATCGGCAGCGTAACCGAAAACGGCACAAACGTGTCCGAAAAGCTTAACGACGTCAGCCGAAACATCGAAAACAACTGCAACGCCGTTCAGCAGGTCGCTGCGGCGATTCAGGAGAACAGCGCGGGTACGGAAACCCTCGGCTATATGGTGCG
>SFHN01000091.1 GCA_004555635.1 [Eubacterium] saphenum | reverse complement strand
AGCGGCTCGCCGGAAGCTGCCGTCATTTCGGCAGGCAGGAAGGTGTTCTCATCGCTCTCGCAGCCGACAGCACCAACCATCATAACCGCGCATAAAAAAGCGCATATCAGTTTTTTCATATCAATTACCTTTATAAAACCGCGCCGCATACAAGCAATATGCGGCGCGCTAAGTCTTAATTTGTCATATCAGAGCTTCTCAATCCAGCCCATATCATCGGCAATCTTGCCGTACTGCATACCCGTCATTGTATCGTACAGCTTCTGCGTGATTGCACCAATCTTGTTGTTGCCGATCTCCATAACCTTGTCGCCCCACTTGAGGTGACCTACGGGAGAAACGACAGCCGCAGTGCCCGTGCCGAATACCTCGTCGAGCTTGCCCGCGTCGTATGCGTCGGCAACCTCCTGAATGGTTATTCTGCGCTCGGAAACCTTCATTCCCCACTTGCGGCAAAGCTCGAGAACGGACTTTCTCGTTATACCGGGGAGAATGGAGCCCTGAAGCTCGGGGGTTACGATTTCGCCGTCGATAACGAACATAATGTTCATCGCGCCGACTTCTTCTATGTACTTGCGCTCAACGCCGTCCAGCCAGAGAACCTGCGAGTAGTTCTGCTTGTGCGCCTCGTCCTGACCTGCGAGGGAAGCCGCGTAGTTTCCGCCCGTCTTGGTGAAGCCCATACCGCCGCGAACCGCGCGTACATAGTTGGTTTCAACGTAGATGGAAACGGGGTCAAGACCTGTTGCGTAGTAGGGGCCGGAGGGGCTCATAATAATCATAAAGTAATACTTGTCGCCGGGGCGAACGCCGAGGAACGGGTCTGCCGCGAACACAAACGGGCGGATATACAGCGAAGCGCCGTCGGTGTGGGGAACCCAGTCCTTATCCACCTCAACGAGGGTATGCAGCGCCTGAAGCGCGTCCTCGACGGGGATTTCGGGGATAACAAGGCGCTCGGCGGAAACGTTAAGGCGCTTGAAGTTTTCAATCGGGCGGAAGAACTGCACATTGCCGTCAGCGGTGCGGTATGCCTTTAAGCCCTCGAAAATCTCCTGACCGTAGTGGAGAACCATTGCGGCAGGCGACAGCGTGATATCGCCGTAGGGGACAACGCGCGCGTCGTGCCAGCCCATACCGGTGTCATACTCCATAACGAACATATGGTCGGTGAAGATATGACCGAAGCCGAGCTTGCTCTCGTCGGTGGGCTTTGCCTTGGGGTTAGCGGTTTTTTCAATTCTGATGTCCATAGTTTATCCTTTCCTGTCTGCGGCGGCTCTATGGTCGTCTTTATCATATGGCGGTTGCCTTTTTACAGACATATAAAATGCTACACAATAATTATAGCACGCTTTTTTGAAAAAGTAAAGGGCTTTTGAAATTTTACTTTCGGAAAATTGCAAAAAATGAGCGTGGGAATGTCCCCCAAAAATCGAAACGGCAGGTGCCTTCAACACCCGCCGCTCAAAAAGTTATGCAAACGTTGCGCCCAACAAAAAGCGGAACAGCGTGTCGAGGCACTCGACCGACCGACTTAGTCCTTCTTCAGATAGAACGCGTTTACCGAGCGCTGCTCGCCAGATACCCTGTCAAATCCCTTCAGCGTTATCCCGTCAAGGCTCATCAGCTCTCCCGCCTTCACCTCCGAAAGCGGGCAGGCGAACACCGTAACACCTTCGCATACAAGCTGAATCTCGCTGCCGATTATGTTAATCGCACCCTGCGTGCCGAGGCGGATTTCCTTGTAGGTTTCGGGGTCGCGCATCGCAACATAGCGCAGCTCCTTTTTGTCAAGCGCCCTTATCTTCGCCTGCGGCATCGTGTCGGCAGGCTGCTTTTTCTTGAACAGCGGCAAGAGTATTCCCTCCTTAAACCGCGGCGCTGCCGTTAATCCTCTCCAAGCTTGAGCGCCTTGTTTATGTTAATCCTGCGGATAATTCCGCCGAGAACTGCAAAGCCAATCAGCAGCATAAGCCCGATGATAACGTACAGCTTTATGTAATCTCCCGCGTCACCGCGCACAACAAACGGCGGAACCTGGTCTGCCGCGTCGTACATCGTGCGGAACATCGGAACGAACAAATCGCTCGCCATACCGCCGATAACAAAGCCCGCCGCAATCGAAGCCACCGAAACAAGCAGCTGCTCATACCCGAGCGTTACGACAATCTCCCTGAACGTAACGCCCATCGCGCGAAGCACGCCGAACTGAAGCGTGCGCGAACGAATGGAGATTATCCAGTAAATCAGAAATCCGATAACCGTCATCAGCATTATCACAACAAAGCCGAGAGTCAGCGCGCCGTTCATACCCTGAAGCTCGGGGTCGGTCTTTTCCGCAATAAGAAGCTGCGCGGAGTCCAAAAGCCGCTGCACCTTGATGTTCTTCGCGCGGATATCGCTGTACAGCTCCTCGCTCGTCGCTCCGTCCGCCATCTTTATCCAAATCTGATACGGCTCGGTTTCGGTGATTTTGCGTATGTAGTTGTAGTTCGTTACGATAAAGTCGCGCGTTTTCGGCTCTTGCGAGGAGTCGTCCTCAAACTGCTCCGTCGGGTCAATCGACGGCCAGTAGTCAACAAACGCGATTATCGTCAGCTCAAGTGCGTCGTTTCCGCCCCATTTGACTGAGAGCTTGTCGCCGAGCTGATAGCCCTTTTCCTCAAGCGAGCGCGAGGCAAGCGCGCCCGACTTGCACTCGACAAGCGCCGCGCAGTAGTTGTGCCAGTGAATGGGCAGAAGGTCGTTTCTGAACCAAGCCGTCTGCGCGAACTTGCCCGGCTCAATGCTCATAACGGTTATGTCCTCGCCCTTTTTCTTCGAGCCGCTCAGCAGCTTTCCGTCGGTTTTAAGCACCTTCGTTGCCGACTCCACTCCCGCAAGCTCCTCAAACTGCGAGAAGTCAAGCTCGGCATAGCCGCTCTCGTCGTCGTTGCTGTCAAAGCGCCAGAACGCGTCAATAACGACGTCCGCGCCCGTCGAGTAGTAAATGCGGTCGCTTTTCGCGTTGTTGATCGCGCGGGCGGTGTTCGCCGAGAAAATGCCTAATCCCAGCGTCATAACAAGGAACATCATCAGAAAGCGCTCCCTGCCGCCCTGTGAGCGTGCAACCGAAGTAATCGCGACATACTGCGGAACCGACCAGAACCGCTTTCCGATGTGGTAAACCACTCTCAGCAGATAGGGATAAACCCTGATAAACAGCAGCCCCGCGCCGAGAATGAACATCGTCGCGAACACGAAGTACATCGGGTTTACGCTGCCGTCGGAGGTATAGGTGCCGTCCGCAAACAGCTTCGAGATTTTCTTCGCGGTGAAGTAATACCACACAAGCGACCCGCCGATAAGGATAATGTCAACGCAGCACTTTTCCCAAAGCGCAAGCTTAACCACCTTCGCCTTGCTCTGCTTGTATTTAACAATCGTGAGCTTTGAAGCGGGGATTATCGGGAGCATTGTCGTGAAGAAGAAAATCACCACCGCGACAAGCGCGTAAATCACCGCGTCAATCGACAGCTTTGCGGCAAGCCCCGTTCTGTTTACGAACTCCAAGAATCCGTTAGACACACCGAGAAAGCCCGTCAGCATAAGCCCGACGAACGGGGAAATAATCAGCGTCACAAGTCCAAGCACGCCCGTTTCCATCGCGTAAATGCCCAAAATCTGCCCCGACGAAGCGCCGCGGCTCGAAAGCACGGCGATTTCGTTTTTCTCCTGCTCGACATTAAGCTGCGATACCATAAACAGGTAAAACGCGAGCATAACGATTGTCGGGATTTGCAGAACCCACAGCATATTCTTCAGCTTTTCCGCGCGGACGGCGTATTCCGTCAGAATGTCGTAAACGCCCATACCGAACTTCCAGCCCGCTTCGGCGTAGATTTCCCTGTCCTCGTCAATATTCTTAGTAACGTCGTCAAGCGCGTTCAAATCCATATTCTGATAGTCGAAGCAGCAGCGGTAAAGTATCGAGTTCATCGTTGTGACGCCCGTTGTCATATAGTCCGACTTGTAGGTGTCGGGGTCCATAAACACCGCGTTAAGGTAGGGGTCCATCGTTTCCGACCAGTAGGAATCGGTTTCGCTTTTCTGCTCAAACACGCCCACTATCGTAAAGGAAAGCGGGTCGGTCTTGCTGAAAAAGCCGTTTTGCATTGTGTATGTTCCGCCGCACACTGCGTCGAGCGTTTTCAGCGCCCTTGCGTTTGCGATTACCTCAAAGCTGCCGTCGGCGGCGCGACCGGGGTTGTACATTCTTCCCTCGGTAATCGTGATATGCTCCCCGATATCCGACATTGCAACAACCTTCGTCTGCGTGGTTTTTCCTCCGCCGAGAAGATACTGAAACTCGTCGGACAAAACGAGCTTTTCGTTTTCTATGCGAAGCCCCGTTTTCGCGGTTCTCGCGGAAGCCGTCGAAGCAATGTCCTCCGCGGCTTTCAGCCGTTCCTCCGCAGGGGTTTTCAGCGTCAGCGATTTGCTGACGGTATATTCGCCCGGATACAGTCCCGTGTCGGTCTGATACGCCTGCATATCCTTGATAAGTATGCGCTGAAGCGAGGAGTCCATATAAATAGGCACCGCGCTCATCATTCCCGCCGCCATAAGGAAGCCGATAAACAGGCAGAGTATCATTTTGCGGGTGTTCCGCATTTTTCTGAACAAAAGTGTCAGCACGATTTTCTCCCCCGTTATCTGATTACGATTTTGTCGCCTGCGCTTATACCCGAAACGATTTCGACTTCGGTTGCGTTTTCGATACCTGTCACAACTTCAACCTCTTTCTTGTTCTCGTTTTCGTCAAGTATCGTGACATACACCCTGCCGTTGTCGTTTTTGACAAGGTTTTTGGGGATAACAACCGCGTTTTCGCGCGTTTCGTAAACCGTGGATATCTCCGCGATATCGCCGATAGAAAGATAGCTCGGAAGCCCGTTTGTAAACTCGCAGAAGATGCTCTCGGTGTCCTCGGCAAGCTCGGGATAGTCGTTGTAAAGCCCCTCGGTGACGCCCGTCGGGGTTTTCGAAACGTAGCCGTCAAACTCTTCTCCGCCAACCTCGATTTTCACCTCTCTGCCCAGCGGAAACGCTTTCAGCGAGTTTGAGGTGTATTTCACGAAGATGGTTTCGGGGTCAACTATCTTAACAACCGTTTTGTACGCGGTTATCTTCTGCCCGGGGTTCATCTTTTCGACATAGCACACCTGCCCGTCCATACCCGCATAAAGGCGCGAGTTGTTAAGCCGGCGCTCGTATTCTTCGAGGGTGTTTTTCTCCATCTGATACTGAAGGTTCGCCTCCTGCGAGCTGCCGTAGGACAGCGCCGCAATCTGCACGATAAGCTTCTGCTGCTCGCACAGGTACTCGAGGTCGCCCGTGTCAAGCTCGGCAAGCAGGTCGCCCTGTTTCACAAACTGCCCCGCGACGACGTAAATTTTCTTTAGCGTTCCTCCGGTTTCGGTAAAGGAAGCGCTATATTCGCTCTTTGAGGAGAGAAAGCCCGACGCGGTTGTCTTTTTCTCGATGTCCTTAATTTTTGCGGTATAGGTGGAGTATGCGATATCCTCGACTGCGACAGTCGGCGGGTCGAGAAGCTCCTCCTCCTTCGGGAAGAAATAGCAGCCCGAAAGGGATAGCGCGGTTAGTGCGGCTGCGGCTGCCATCAGTATTTTTTTCATCATAATGCGACCTCTGTTTCTGCGTTTTCGGAGCACGGAGCACGTCCGACCCCATATTACTACATTATAACTATAACACGGAACGGAGAAAAAATAAAGCGCGCA
>SFHN01000090.1 GCA_004555635.1 [Eubacterium] saphenum | reverse complement strand
CTATCAAAAAAGCTCATTTTACAGGCTGGCGAGAAGCCCGCAGATGATAGGAACCCACATTTCGGCTAGGCAATTGCCTGCCGTAATGCAGCGTTTTGCACGAAGTGCATAATGCGGTGACTAAAGCAGATGTGGGTTTATTGACAGTCTGTTGTTTCCGCCCAAAATTACCTATGATATTAAGCCCGCCTTTGCAAAACATAAAAACGAACAAAGAAAAACATAACCCAAAACGGAAAGGCGATAACAGATAATGGAACGAACAGCTAATATTTTTTCCCGCTCGCTGCTGGCTTGTATCATCGCAGCAGCAGCGGTTATAGGCTATTTTTACGCGGCGCTGCCCGCTGTTATTACGGTAGACAACAGCGCGGAGTGCTCCTTTTCGGCGGCAGAAGCAAGCAGCACCGCGTTTTCGGCGGCGGAGCTTCGCGAAAGCGGCGGGACATACCGCTACTACGTCGGCGCGCTGCCGATAAAGGAGGCTGCCGCCGTCCCCGCAAAGCGCCCTATGCTTGTCCCCTGCGGAACGCCGTTCGGGATTAAGCTTAAGGCGGAGGGCGTGATGGTTGTGGCGGTGCGCGACGGCTCCCCTGCCGCTGAAGCGGGGCTTAAAAAAGGCGATGTTATCCTCGGGATAAACGGCGAGAATATCTGCACCGACGAGGAGCTTTCCGCCGCGCTCCTGCCCGAAAACACGATACGGCTTCGGCGCGGTGACAGCGAGCTTTGCCTTGACTGCGCCGCCTGCGGCAGCGGGGACGGCGGGCGAAAAATCGGCGCGTGGGTTCGCGACAGCGCTGCGGGAATCGGAACTCTCACCTTCTACGACCCCGAAAGCGGAAAGTTCGGCGGGCTTGGTCACTCAGTCAGCGACGCGACAACCGGCGAAACCGTGCCGCTGCTCAGCGGCGAAATCACCTCGGCGGACATCTACGACATAGTTCGCGGCAGCGAGGGCGAGGCGGGAGAGCTTTGCGGCGCGCTTCTGCCCGACAGCGTAAAGGGGCAGCTTTCGGCAAACACCTCTGTCGGCGTTTTCGGGGAGCTTAACGAAACACCCTGCGGCAGCGCAATCCCCGCGGCGTTCCGACAAGAGGTAAAGACAGGCAGCGCGTATATCCTGACGACCGTCAGCGGAACCACCCCGAAAAAATACTCCATCGAAATCGAGCGGATTAACCTGCTTGGGCTTGGCGGCTCGAAAAGTATGCTGATACGCATAACCGACCCCGAGCTTATCGAGCAGACGGGCGGAATCGTCCGCGGAATGAGCGGCAGCCCGATTATACAGGACGGAAAGCTTGTCGGCGCGGTGACGCACGTCCTCGTCAACGACCCCGAGCGCGGCTACGCGGTGTTCGCACAGAGTATGCTTGAGGAAATGGGGCTGCTTGGTTAGGGCGCTCGAAAAGACGCTTCCCGCCTGTATCGGCGGGGAGCTTTCCGCTTTTTTCAGCCCGCGCGGGTAATTTGTACGCGGCGCGGCTTGGTTCTTGCAGTATTTGTACCACAAGTTGTTCGCTTTATTCATAGCACTTGGGGATAAAGTACAATTTTTCGGGCAAATTGTTACAAAAACCACTTGAAAAACATAACAATTTGTGATATTCTATATATAAGCGGGGAAACCCGAAATGTGACTATATAATGAGAAAGGAATACACCAATGAACAATGTACCCGTAATCAAGCTTGGTATTGTGGCTGTTTCGAGAGATTGCTTCCCTGAGGCTCTTTCCGTAAACAGACGTATCGCCCTCGTAAAAGCATACACCGAGAAGTACGGCGCTGCGGATATCTACGAGTGCCCGATATGCATTGTTGAGAGCGAAATCCATATGGTTCAGGCTCTCGAGGACATCAAGAAGGCAGGCTGCAACGCGCTTTGCGTTTACCTCGGCAACTTTGGCCCCGAGATTTCCGAAACGCTGCTCGCAAAGCACTTCGACGGTCCCGTAATGTTCGCTGCGGCGGCAGAGGAGGACTCCGTAAACTCCCTCATTCAGGGCAGAGGCGACGCATACTGCGGTATGCTCAATGCTTCCTACAACCTTAGACTCCGCAACATCAACGCATACATACCCGAGTATCCCGTAGGCACCGCGGAAGAGGTTGCCGATATGATTAATGAGTTCTTGCCCGTTGCAAGAACCATCGTTGCGCTTCACGACCTGAAGATTATCTCGTTCGGTCCGCGCCCGCTTAACTTCCTCGCGTGCAACGCGCCGATTAAGCAGCTCTACAACCTCGGCGTTGAGATTGAAGAGAACTCCGAGCTTGACCTGTTCGAGGCATACAACAAGCACGCAAACGACCCGAGAATTCCCGAGGTTGTCGCTGATATGGCAAAGGAGCTTGGCGACGGCAACAAAATGCCCGACATTCTCCCAAAGCTTGCGCAGTACGAGTTGACGCTGCTTGACTGGATTGACCAGCATAAGGGTTACAGAAAGTACGTTGCTATCGCAGGCAAGTGCTGGCCCGCGTTCCAGACGCAGTTCGGCTTTGTTCCCTGCTATGTAAACTCCCGCCTGACAGGTCGCGGTATCCCCGTTTCCTGCGAGGTTGATATCTACGGCTGCCTGTCCGAGTTCATCGGAACCTGCGTAACACAGGACGCTGTAACGCTGCTTGACATCAACAACACAGTTCCCGCTGATATGTACAACGAGAGCATAAAGGGCAAGTTCGACTACAAGCACACCGACACGTTTATGGGCTTCCACTGCGGAAACACCTGCTCGAGCAAGCTTTCTTCCTGCTCGATGAAGAACCAGATGATTATGGCGAGAGCGCTCCCCGTAGAGGTAACAATGGGAACTCTCGAGGGCGATATCAAGCCCGGCGAAATCACGTTCTTCAGACTTCAGTCCACCGCTGACTGCCAGATTCGCGCTTATGTTGCAGAGGGTGAAATTCTCCCCGTTGCTACAAAGTCCTTCGGCGGTATCGGCGTGTTCGCAATCGACGAGATGGGCAGATTCTACCGCCACGTTCTTATCGAGAAGAACTACCCGCACCACGGCGCGGTTGCTTTCGGTCACTGCGGCAGAGCGCTGTTCAATGTGTTCAGATACCTCGGCGTAGAGGACATCGGCTTCAACCAGCCCGCAGGTATGCTCTACCCCTCTGAAAATCCGTTTAAGAAGTAATCGAACTAAGCGGATTACAGCAGAATAAAACACATCGGGCAAGTCCGTCTGGATTTGCCCGACTTTTTTTGTTAATCCGAGAGATAAACCTCCCAAAAATACTTGCGCTTACACTCGGGGAAGTCGTCAAGAATGCCGTGCTCGGGGTCGTAGAATACCCCGCCGCAGTACAGCGACCAGTGCCAACAGCGCGGCGTTTCAAGGCTTAGTATTGCGCAGCGCGGAAGGTCGCTTTTGCTTTGTGCCTGCTTTCGCTCGGGGCAAAAGGCTATGCCATGCTCGGTGAGAGCGCGCTTCATCTCGCGCAGGGTGGTTTCGCGGGTGTTATCGAGATATGCGCAAAGCTCCTCGGCGGTTTTCCCGAGAAGCATTGCGAGCACCGCCTGCCCGCATTGCAGGTCGGTCGGCTCGTGAATGTACGTTATGTTCATAGCGGCTCCTTAAAAGGTTGTCGTGAATATTGTACCACAAAACCGCCCGCCGCGCAAGGGGGAAAGGAAGTAAGCGTTGAGCATCAAAAAACGGGGTCAAGGGGACGAGTCCCCTTGCGGGGCGAGGCTGCGCCCTCGTCGCCGTCCGCAGACGGCGAAATTCCTACAAAACTAATTTCCCGAATTCACAGCTTCACCACGTCGAACATATCCTGCGCGAGCAGCATAAGCGGAGTATAGCAGCGGTTTACCGTCCAGACGCTTGCGCCCGCAAGGTCGTATTCGTCGATAAGCGACAGCTTCGCCTCCATTGAGCGCGGGTCGTCAAACCAGACAACGTGGCGCTGCCCGTCGGCGGTGTAGTTGAAATAGGGAGAATATGCAGCTTCGTCAAACATAATCTCCGCGCCATAGCGCTGCGCGATTTCCACCGCCTCGGTTAGCCCGACGCTCTGTGCAGCCGTCCCGCGCATATACGGCAATGTCCAGTCGTAGCCGTAATTCGGTATGCCGACGAGTATCTTTTCCGAGGGTATTTCCGTTACCGCGTAGTCAAGCACCCTGCGAACCTCGTTAAGCGGAGATACCGCAAGCGGCGGGCCGTATGTATACGTCCGAAAGGGTTACAGTAACCCGATTTACACGCTTTTTCAAAAAAATGGGGCTGCCGAAACCGACAGCCCCATAGGTTTATTCCGTTATTCCGCTCTTAGGATAAAGCCCGAAACCAGCGAATCCAGCATCTGCGCCTGTCCCGAAAGCTCCTCGGAAGCCGCCGCAGACTGCTCTGCGGTCGCGGAGTTCGTCTGAACAACGTTAGATATCTGGTCAACGCCGACAGTAACCTGCGCAACGGAATCCGCCGCTTCCTTAGAAGCCTCGGAAATCTTGTCGTTAAGCTCTGCGACGTGACCCGCCGCAGCGGCAACCGCGTTCATCATCTCCGCAACCTCGCCGACAAGACCGCTGCCGTTGTTGATTGCCTGAACCGTATCCTCAATGAGAGCCGTAGTGTTCTGTGCCGCCTCTGCGGACTTAGCCGCAAGGTTTCTTACCTCGTCCGCAACAACCGCAAAGCCCTTGCCCGCTTCGCCCGCTCTCGCCGCTTCAATCGCCGCATTAAGCGCAAGAATGTTGGTCTGGAACGCAATATCCTCGATAGTCTTGATGATGTTCTTGATTTCGGCGGAAGAGTCGCTTATCTCGCTCATTGCTGAAACAAGTCCCTCCATCTTCTTGTTTGCTTCCATCATCCTAGCGCCCGCTTCGCCCGTGGTTACGCTTGCATTCTGCGCGTCCTCGGCGTTGCGCTTTATCATATCGGAAATCGACATAATCGTCGCGGCAAGCTCCTCGATAGACGCAGCCTGCTCGGTTGCGCCCTGCGAAAGCGTCTGCGCACCGCAGGAAACCTGCTCCGCACCGCTCGAAACCTGGTCTGCCGCAACGTTAATCTGCCGAAGGGTATCGCTCAATCTTTCGTTGATTACCTCAACCGACTCGGCAAGCTTGCGGAAATCGCCGACATAAATCTCATCGGCGTTCTCACTCTTAATGTCGAAGTTGCCGTTTGCCATACCCGTAAGTACAGTGTCCATATCGCCGATTATGTGGTTAAAGCTGTCCACAAGCGTGCGCGTAGCTTCTGCCAGAACACCCGCTTCGTCCTTCGAACGAATCTCGGGCAAGGGAGTTGTAAGGTCGCCCTGCGAAAGCAGCACCAATCGGTCGGTGCACTGCTTTATGGGTTTTCCTATCGTGTTGCCGGCAAGCGCTGCGGAGCCTATGGCGATACCCGTCGTTATCGCAATCAGAATAAGCATAATGATTATCGTGACAAAGGTGTCGTACAAAAAGTCGTTTGCGGGCGCAGTAATTGCTATCGCCCAGCCGTCCGTTTCGGTCAGCGGAGCATATCCGATAACGGTTTTTTCGCCGTCCAGCGTAAATACTCGCGAACCCATTTCGCCGCTCTTCATCTTGTCCTGTATCTCTGCGAGAATGGAGTATCCGCTCTTGCCGCCCATTTCCTCAGCAATCTGCCCAAGGTTTTCGCCCTGCTTTATCACCTCGTTGTCGATGTGCGCGATTGTGTTGCCGTTTTTGTCGATCATATACGCGGAGCTGTTTTCGCTGATTTTGATTCCGCGCATAATTTCGTTCAGGAACTCCTCATCGGGAACAAAGTAAACGCAGCCTATC
>SFHN01000089.1 GCA_004555635.1 [Eubacterium] saphenum | reverse complement strand
GGTGAATGCTGCAGAAAGAGCCAGCACCGGAATGTTGCTTAATACAGCTGCTTTTGCGAAGAACGCCTGCGCAGTCTACCACGTCTGCTCGTTTTTCTGCGACATTGATGTTTGATATCCAATGCCGCTGCGGAATTTTCCGGGGCGATGCATCATTACTATGCCCATTACAATCAAGATAAGAGGACACAGGCAATTTGTTGCGATTATGGCAATGTTGTCGCCCATATCATTCGTCCTCCTTTTTTCCGCTCTTTTTGCGGTACTTAACGCACTCGGTAAGCAGGTACTCAATCTGCCCGTTTACGCTGCGGAAATCGTCCTCCGCCCACCTCATCAGCTCGTTGTAGAGCGAAGCGGAAAGGCGCAGCGGTATCTGCTTTTTGCTCTGCTTTTCGTCCTTGTTTTCTGCCACGGTGCGCCCGCCTTTCTGTGAGATTATTCTAAGCTTTATGTCAAGCTTCGGCAGCCTGCTCTTCCTTTATTTTTGCGACCTTTATTGTAATGAGTACAAACACCGCCACGATTACGCCAAGCAGAATCTCAACCAGCCAAAGTGAAGAAATCACTCCGCGCTGATAAAGCGCAGCGGGTACGTCGAACAGCGCGTGCAGGGCAATTGCCGCAGGAAACAGCCAAAACTTGCCCTTTACGGAAGCTGCTTTCATCGCGAAAACCGACATACAAATGTGCAGCGTCATTGCGATAATGCGCTCAACAACGTTTGCCAAAGCCACAGGCATAGAGAATGCAACTATGGTGTCAATCTGACCTTTCAGAGTTGTAAGGACTGCTTCGTCGGTAATGCCCGTCATCTGAATGAACCCGTCAAGTCCCATTGTGTTCACCATAATCGCCGTGACAAGCGTTGAGAACATTGAAACTCCGATAATCAGCACCGCTTCAATGCCGCCGTGACCTATTCCCAGCATAACTGCGTTTGCGTTGTCCGTGCGGTTTTTCATAAGGAAGCGGCAGGCGAGATAACGCCCTGTTTCCTCAAAAACGCCCGCCGCAAGCGTGCCGTATATGACATACGCGACGGTTGAGTTCATCACAAGCGGAAGCATAACCGCGTGGAGAATTTGCTCTAAAATAAGCGCAAATACAACAAAGGTCGCCGCGCCGATAACCGCCGACAGCAGAGATGCGCTTTTGTGTCTAAGCTTATGCACAATCACAGCCGCGATAGGTATTCCCGTTGTGAGAACCCCGCATAGAATAAGCGATACAATCGCTTCTGTTCCAATCATATTGCGCTCCTTTCTGTATCAGTAAATTGAACCGCTGTTCACGATAGGCTGCGCGTCCTTGTTTCCGCAGAGAACAACTAGCAGGTTGCTAACCATCTGCGCCTTGCGCTCCTCGTCAAGCTCGCAAACGTTGCTTTCCGACAGCTTGTTGAGCGCCATTTCTACCATTCCAACCGCGCCGTCAACAATCTTCTGCCTTGCTTCGATAATTGCGGTTGCCTGCTGCCGCTGGAGCATTGCCGCAGCGATTTCGGGGGAGTATGCGAGGTGAGTGATACGCGCTTCGATTATCTCAAGACCCGCAATCTCAACGCGCTTCTGAATTTCCTCTCTGAGCAGGGCGCAGACCTCCTGCGACGAGCCGCGAAGCGTTTTCTCGTCAGTGTCCGCGCTGTCGTAGGGGTAGCATCGAACGACATCGCGAAGCGCGCTGTCCGCCTGAATTGACAGAAACATCTGGAAATTCTCGACATTGAAAACAGCCTTTGCGGTGTTTACAACGCGCCAGATAACGACAATTCCAACTTCAATCGGGTTGCCGAGCTGGTCGTTGATTTTCTGCTTCGCGTTGTTGTGCGCGAGGGTTTTCAGCGAAATCTTGCTGCGTCCGCTCTGAACTGCGGCAGTGCCGCCCGCCGCGTTTACGACAGCGGTGATTGACTGCTGGTTCTGCGGGACAACCGCCGTACTGAACGGGTTGATGAAGTAAAAGCCTTCGGTTTTGATTGAGCCGGTGTATTTTCCGAAAAGAGTAAGCACAAGCGCCTCGTTGGGCTTAATCACCCTTAGACCGCACAGCGGAAACCAGCCGATGCACAGCCACACCAGTGAAACACCGAACACAACTCCGCAAGCCGTGCTTTCTTCCATACCTGCTGCCGAGATAATGAGGGCGACTATCGCGCCGATGTACAGCACTATTGTGAAGAACAGCACCGCCCAGCCGTTAAGCGGAGAAAGCTCGCGTTCTTCATACAGCATTTTGTCGTTTCTTGCATTATTATTGTTTTCCATAATTGACCTCCTTTTTAAGCCAAGCCGAAACAATATGATATCAAAATGATATCTTGATGAAATTATACCACACATTCCTGTATTTGTCAATAGGGTAAACAAAAAATTTCCCGACGGAAGTGCCCGTCGGGATAATTTATGCTGTGTGTCAGAAGTCGCGGCTTGCCTGCGAGAGGAAATTGTCGTAGTATTTCACGGTGGAGGCTGTCGCTGCGTGGAACGCATTGTTCGCGAAAAGAATATCGGTTATGCCGTTTTCGGTGATATATTCAACCGCGTTATAGGTGAAGTATCGCATATCGACAACGTGGATATTGTCAAACGAGCTGAACAGATACGCAGGAAGTGCGTTGCCGAAGCTGTCCTTGAAGATGATAAGGTTTCTGCCCGTGCCCGCGTTGGTTTCGACGTGGGTCACCTTTGCGTCGCCGCCCATAAACGTGCAGTACGCCATACCGTTTCCGTCGCCGTATCTGATGAAGAAGCTGCCCGTTTCGTCGTATGCTCCCGAAATCGCACCGTCCTTCAGCGTATACTGATGGTAGTTCGTGGTATAGCTTGCCGCCGTGGGAACGTAGTACACGAAGTCCTCGGGGTTATTCTTTATTACAATGTCCTCGGTGTATGCGTACATCGTGCCGACGTAGTTTTTAACGGTTTTCTTCTCGTAGGTTGACAAATCGGGGAACGGCACGCCCGCCGTTTCCGCAAATTTCTGCGCGGCATAATATGCGCCGAGCGGCGCCCAGTGGTGGTCGGTTCTGAGGTAGATATCCTCTTTCAGGTGCTGCGACAGGGGAGTGTAGACATCAACAGCAATAACATCGTCGCGCAGATTTTCTATAACGTGGTTGATGTTTTTAAGCTCGCTTCCGCAGTACGCGGCGACCTCGGGCGGGCTGTAAAACTCGCAGGCGGTCGGGATAATCATACTGTACACGTTAACGCTGTCGCCGAACGTTTCCTTGTACTTGTTTATCACGGCAGCGTAGCTTTCGCCGACAGCAAAGCTTCCGCCGTACAGCATAAGCGCGCGGGTTCCGACAACAGCCGTGCCGTTGTTCTTGATATTCGTGTGGTCGTCGGCGGGGATTTTCTCCTGTTCTCCGGGGTCAATCTCGTGGTTTCCCTGCGGCTGACTTGTTGTTTCGGGAACCTCGGGTTCGCTTTCGACGTCAACCGGCGTGCTTTCTGCGGGCTTCGGCGCGGTGGTATCGATGGGCTTAACCTCGGGAGCCTCCTCGGTTTCGGAAGGCACAGACACGTTGTGAAGCTTTATGCCCGAGCTTCTTATGCCGCGAAGCTCCCTGATTTCCGCAGACTTTTCCGTAAGCGCGTCGCGGAACGGCACCGTGTCGCTGAACCACTCCGATATCTTCTGCGTATATTCTCCGCTGAAATAGCTCTCAAGGCTGAACTCGGGGAATTTCGCAAGCTCCCTTCGCTCGTTTTCGCTTACCGTGCTTCTCGGAAGAATAATAAGCGACAGCGCCAACGCCTCAAACACGAACATAAGCACGATGAGGTATGCCTTGTCGGCGCGCCGCTGCTTCTTTGTCGGGCGGTTGTTGTATTTCTTTTCGTTTTCAGGTTTCATCTGTATCTCCTGTCGTGTCAGAACGATGAGCTTTTGCTTGTTCAATCTTGCCGCGCGTTATCTCGTTTGCGGCTTCTTTCAGCTTCGCCGTAAAGCGCGAGAACTCCGTTTCCTTTTCGCCGTAGCTAAGCTGCAAATCGTACTCCAGCGGAAGCCAGGTGGAAATATCCGCTTCGTTGTGCTGTATAACCGCTTCCATTCTGTCAAGCGCCTTGTACAGCTTCGCTTCCTCGGTCTGCATTTCGTTCATCTCGGAAAACAGCGCCGAAAGCTCGCTCTTGTACGGCTCGGGAAGCGAAGCCACAAACCGCTCAACCGTGCCGTTTTCGGCGGTTTCATCGCGCTCTGTTTTAAGGAACGCGGGAATATCGCCCGTAAACGCTTCGCCGATGTCGTGGAAAATGCACATCATAATGACCTTGTCAATGTTGACGGTCGGAAACTCATCCTTTGCGAAATATGCCATCGCCGCAAGCCGCCAGCTATGCTCCGCAACGCTTTCGTGCCGTCCATCCGACAGCCACGAATGCCGCGTATTTCGCTTCATCGCTTCAAGCGTGTCCAGCAGCGTGATGTAATCGGGAATATTCATAGTGCTTAGAACCTCGTGTAAAGAAACGCGTTTGTCGTGTTTCCGATGAGAAGCAGGGTGCTGACAATCAGGATAGCTGCCGCGCAGACTGTCTTAGCGGCAGTCATAGCCGCAACGGGTGCGCTGCTGTGCGACCTGCCCGCTTTTTCGTAGAGATTTGCCGCAAGCTTGCCGACGGGCAGCGAGAGAATTGCCGCCGCGATAAGCAGCCAGAGGTTAGATAACAGCGCGCTCTTTGTTAGCGTGTCCCAGGCGCCCGCGCTTCCCGAGCCGAACATAACACCGATAAACTCGCCGAGCCGCGAGAAGTCGTCGAAGTAGAAGATGACCCAGCCGAAGATTATCAGAAACATACTGTAAATGTGCAGCAGAACTGATGGGATTTTGTCGCGGATTTTTAGTATCGTGTATTTTTCGAGCAGCACGATTACGCCGAAGTAAACGCCCCAAAGCACGAAGTTCCAGCTTGCGCCGTGCCAAAGACCCGTTAGGAACCAAACGACCATAATGTTAAGCGGCTGATGTCTGCGGTTTCCGCCGAGCGGGATATACACATAATCGCGGAAGAAGCTGCCGAGCGAGATGTGCCAGCGCCGCCAGAATTCGGTGATTGTGCAGGAAACATACGGGTAGTTGAAGTTTTCGTTAAAATGGAAACCGAGGCAGCGCCCCATTCCGATTGCCATATCCGAGTAGCCCGAAAAGTCGAAGTAAATCTGAAACGTGTAGGCAAGTATGCCTATCCACGCGCCGCCGACGGTTACTCCCGAAAGGTCCGCGTCAAGGAACTGCGCCGAAAGCTCCGACAGTTCGTTCGCGAGGATAACCTTCTTCCCAAGACCGATTAGAAAGCGGAACGAGCCTTCCGACAGGTCGGTGAAGGTAATCCTGCGGTTGTCTATTTCCGCGGAAATAGTTTCGTAGCGGACGATAGGACCTGCGACAAGCTGCGGGAACATCGAGATGTAAAGCAGCAGCGACGCAAAGCTTTTCTGCGCGGGAACTTCCCCGCGGTAAACGTCCGCGAGGTAGCTTATGCTCTGAAACGTGTAGAAGCTTATTCCGATAGGCAGCCCGATGTTCGGCTGCGGAATGTTAAGCCCTAAAAAATTTATGCTGCCGATGATAAAATCCGCGTACTTGAACACGCCGATAATGCCGATGTTTACGACAAGTCCAAAGATAAGCGCCGCCTTGCTTTTGTATTCGCCCCTGTCGATAAACAGCCCTACGATGTAGTTTATGACAACGCTGATTACCATCAGAAAGACGTAGACAGGCTCGCCCCAAGCGTAGAATATCAGCGAAAAGATAATCAGCACGCCGTTTGACAAAA
>SFHN01000088.1 GCA_004555635.1 [Eubacterium] saphenum | reverse complement strand
ATATTTATATGGGCGCTGATTTTTGTGTACATTGTCGGCATGGGGATATTTCTCGTAAGCCTTTCGTGGCACGGAAAGGGCAGCTACGAATACCGCACAGAGCGGTTTGTGAGCAGCTTCCGCAAAAACGACGTTATCGTGCTTCAAACGGACGGCGGGGAATACTCCGCTTGGGCGAGCCTGTGCGACGAGGAAGCAATGCTCTCGCTTAAAGAGGGCAGCGAGCTTGCGCTAATCACCGCAAAGGGCGACCTTCTCGCGGCGGAATGCGGCGGCAGGGCGCTGCTTAAACTCTCGGACAGCGAGCGGAATATGCGCGAGGAGCTGAAAACGCCGCTTATAATCTTCGGCGTGATTGCCCTTCTGTGGGCGGTGTATGTCGCGGTTTCGGTTTACGTTATGTGCAACGCGGAGAAGTACCCGCGGCTGATTAGGGTTTTCGTAAAGCCGAGCTATCTCACCCGACCGCCGCATAAATGAAAGGAGAACTAAATTGGAGCTTTGGTTTACGGAAGACCACACAGCGAACATTCGTTTTTCAATTAAGATAAAGGAGCACCTGCACACCGAGCAGAGCGAGTTTCAGAAAATTGACATTCTGGACAGCGTGGAGCTTGGGCGGATATTGGTGCTTGACGGATTTTTAATGCTGAGCGAAAAGGACGAGTACATCTACCACGAGATGATAACGCACGTTCCTATGGCGACAAATCCGAACATTAAGCGCGTTCTGGTTATCGGCGCGGGCGACGGCGGCACAATCCGCGAGCTTACGCGCTTTAAGAGCATTGAGCACATCGATATGGTGGAGATAGACCGCCGCGTGGTGGAGCTTTGCAGGGAGTATCTCCCGCAGACCGCCTGCCGTCTTGACGACCCGCGGGTGCATATCTATTACGAGGACGGGCTGAAGTTTGTCCGCGGAAAGAACGCGGAGTACGACCTTATCATAGTTGACAGCACCGACCCGTTCGGACCGGGCGAGGGGCTGTTTACAAAGGAGTTTTACGGCAACTGCTACAAGGCGCTGAACGACGACGGCATTCTCGTAAACCAGCACGAAAGCACGTTCTACGACGAATATGCCGAGATAATGAAGCGCGCGCACAGCCGCATAAAGAGCTTCTTCCCGATTGCGCTTGTTTATTCCGCGCATATCCCGACCTACCCGTCCGGACACTGGCTTTTCGGCTTCGCAAGCAAGCGCTTCCACCCCGTAACCGACCAGAACGCCGAGTGGTGGCTTGCGCAGGGGCTTAAGACAAAGTACTACAACCAGTATGTCCACAGCGGCTGCTTTGCCCTGCCTAACAACGTCCGCGACGTTCTGCGCGAAACGAAAAAGGAGGTCTGAGCCTTGCTTATCGAATTTGACAAAATCCCCGAAAAGGTTATCCCGAACTTCAAGGGCGGGGAAAAGGAGTTCTGCGTCAGAATGTTTGACGATGGGGATAACAAGATAATGAAGGGCAGGCTTGCGCCGGGTGCGTCAATAGGGCTGCACACCCACAGCGGAAACTGCGAAATCGTCTTTGTCCTCTCGGGCGAGGGAAAAATGCTCTGCGACGGCGTATATGAGCCGCTTTCCGCAGGCAGCTGCACCTACTGCCCTAACGGTCACGAGCACAGTCTGATAAACGACAGCAGCGCGGATTTGGTATTCTGCGCGGTTGTATCCGAAAAAATACATAAAGGAGAATAAGAATTATGAGCAGAGCGTTAATCATCGGCGCAGGCGGCGTAGCTAGCGTAGTAATCGCAAAGTGCTGCCAGAACAGCGAGGTTTTCACCGAAATTATGATAGCTTCCCGCACGAAATCCAAGTGCGACGCGTTCAAGGAGAAGCTTCAGCCCACGACCAAGACGGTCATTTCCACCGCGCAGGTAGACGCGGACAATGTTCCCGAGCTTGTCGCTCTGATAAAGGACTACAAGCCCGAAATCGTAATCAACGTTGCGCTTCCGTATCAGGATTTGCACATTATGGACGCCTGCCTTGAGGCGGGTGTAGACTACCTCGACACCGCAAACTACGAGCCGGAGGACACCGCAAAGTTCGAGTACAGCTGGCAGTGGGCTTACCGCGAGCGCTTTGAAAAGGCGGGGCTTACGGCTATTCTCGGCTGCGGCTTTGACCCGGGCGTTACGGGCGTGTTTTCCGCGTATGCTATGAAGCACGAATTTGACGAGATAAACTACATCGACATTCTCGACTGCAACGGCGGCGACCACGGCTATCCTTTCGCGACGAACTTCAACCCCGAAATCAATATCCGCGAGGTTTCTGCTAAGGGCAGCTACATCGAGGACGGCAAGTGGGTTGAAACCGAGCCGATGGAGATAAAGCGCGTTTACAACTTCAAGGGTGTCGGCGAGAAGGATATGTACCTGCTTCACCACGAGGAGCTGGAGTCGCTCGCGCTTAACATCAAGGGAATAAAGCGAATCCGCTTCTTTATGACGTTCGGTCAGAGCTATCTTACCCACCTGAAGTGCCTTGAAAACGTCGGAATGACCTCTATCGAGCCGATTATGTATGAGGGAAAGGAGATTGTTCCGCTTCAGTTCCTGAAAGCGGTGCTTCCCGACCCCGCTTCGCTCGGTCCGCGCACCGTCGGCAAGACGAACATCGGCTGCATTTTCCGCGGCAAGAAGGACGGCAAGGACAAGAACTACTACCTCTACAACATCTGCGACCATCAGGAGTGCTACAAGGAAGTTGGCTCGCAGGCTATCAGCTACACAACGGGCGTTCCCGCAATGATTGGCGCAATGATGGTGCTTACCGGCGAGTGGAAGAAGCCCGGCGTTTACAACGTCGAGGAGATGAACCCCGACCCGTTTATGGACGCGCTCAACAAGTGGGGGCTTCCGTGGGAGGAGGACAGAAACCCCGTTTTGGTTGACTGATTCGGATTTTCACAGGCAGGCGCGCTTTGCCTGCCTGCTTTTATTTTTGAAGGAAGAAAGATGCTGGGCAAAACCGTAAAGGTAATAATTGACCGCCCCCTCGGCAGCTTCCACCCGGAGCACCCCGATATGTACTACCCCGTGAATTACGGTTATGTTGAGGGAATAATTGCGCCGGACGGCGAGGAGCAGGACGTGTACGTTCTGGGTGTAGACGAGCCGCTTAAAGAGTTCACCGGGCGGGTAGTTGCGGTTATTCATCGTCTTGATGATGAGGATAAGTGGATAGCTGTTCCCGAAAACGTGACCTTCACCAAAGAAGAAATAATGGAGCGGGTTCATTTTCAGGAGCAATACTTTAAGTCGGAAATCATAACTGAGTGAATAGTATAGGAAAGGAACACGATGGACCGGATAAATACAGTAGAAACCCCTTGCTACGTCATAGACGAAAAGCAGCTAAAGAAAAACCTCGAGCTGCTGAAATACGTCCGCGAAAAGGCGGGCTGCAAGATACTCCTCGCGCAGAAAGCGTACTCGGCGTTTGCCACCTACCCACTGATTGCGCGGTACCTTGACGGCTGCACCGCGAGCGGCATTTTCGAGGCGCGGCTTGGGTACGAGGAAATGGCGAAGCCGTTCGGCAGGGAGAACCACGTTTTTTCCCCCGCCTATCCCGAAAAGGACTTTGACGAGATACTGTCATACTGCGACCATATCGTGTTCAACTCGCCGCGTCAGTGGGCGAAGTTCCGCGATAAAGTGCGCGCAAGCGAGCGCTATATTCAGGCGGGCATACGCATTAACCCCGAGTACAGCGAAATCGAAACGGACATCTACAACCCCTGCTTTACAGGCTCTCGGCTCGGCACAACGCTTGCGGAGTTTATGCGCGACCCGTCGCTTTTCGAGGGCATTGACGGGCTGCACTTCCACACGATGTGCGAGCAGGGCGCGGACGTACTCGCGCGGACGCTCCCGTATGTCGAGGAGAAGTTCGGCTTTATGTTCGACAAAATCAAGTGGCTTAACTTCGGCGGCGGACACCACATCACCCGCCCCGATTACGATGTCGAGCTGCTTATCTCTTGCATTAAGCAGATAAAGGAGAAGTACGGGCTGGAGGTGTATCTCGAGCCGGGCGAAGCTGTCGCGCTGAACGCGGGCTGGCTTGTGACGACCGTGCTTGACACCTTGGAGAACGGATGCAAAATCGCGATAACAGACGCGTCTGCCGCCTGTCATATGCCCGATGTGCTTGAAATGCCCTACCGCCCGAACATTATCGGCGCGGGCGAGCCGGACGAAAAGCCCTACACCTACCGCCTCGGCGGAAACACCTGCCTTGCGGGCGACATAATCGGCGACTATTCCTTTGACAGCCCGCTTCGCGAGGGCGACAGGCTGGTTTTCTGCGATATGGCAATCTACTCGATGTGCAAGAACAACACGTTTAACGGCGTACCGCTGCCGTCAATTTATCTCTTGGAGGAGAGCGGCGAGGTTAGGCTGATAAAGCGATTTTGCTATGAAGATTTTAGGGGGAGATTATCGTGATGGAAGCGCTTGAAACACAGATGTGGGAGGCGGCAAAAGCGCGCGACGCGGCGGCGTTTCTGAAGCTTGTTGACGAAAATGCGGTTATGGTCTGCGGCGGCTATCGCTGCACGGGAAAAGAATACGCGCAGATTATCTCGGAATTTGACTGCAAGAGCTATGCTATAAGCCATTTTGAGCAGGTGGCGCAGAGCGATACTCTGGTGCAGGTGCATTATGTGCTGACAATGGAGGTTGAGCGCGATGAAAACAGCGACCTCGCGGGAACGTTTCACATAACCTCGACTTGGCAGAAGCAGAATGACGGCTGGCGGCTGGTGTTCAATATGGACAGCCGCATATGCCGATAAGGAAGTGAAGCATATGCCCGGATTAGGCACAATAATAAACGCGGCGGCGATTATTCTCGGCGGAATGCTGGGGCTGCTGTTCGGAAAGCTGATAAAGGAGCGCTTTCAGCAAACGCTTACGAGCGCGTGCGGCGTCTGCGTATTGTTTCTCGGAATTGCCGGGGCGATGTCGCAGATGCTTTCGCTAAGCGAGCAGGGAAAGCTAATAAGCGGCGGCACGATGATGATTATCGCTAGCCTTGCGCTCGGCGCGGTTTTCGGCGAGCTGATTGACATAGAGGGCGCAATGGAGCGCTTCGGCGAGTGGCTGAAGCGAGTCACGAAAAGCGAGGGCGACGGCGGCTTTGTTGACGGCTTTGTCACCGCGTCGCTTACGGTTTGTATCGGTGCGATGGCGGTTGTCGGCGCGATACAGGACGGTATTTTGGGCGATTATTCGACGCTTGCGGCAAAGGCGGTGCTTGACCTTATTATCGTGATGATAATGACCGCCGGCAAGGGAAAGGGCTGCATTTTCTCGGCAATTCCCGTGGCGGTTTTTCAGGGGACAATAACCCTGCTGTCGCGGCTTATCGAGCCGATAATGACCGAAGCGGCGCTCGCAAACCTGTCGCTTGTCGGGTCGATACTGATTTTCTGCGTCGGCGTTAACCTGGTGTGGGGAAAAAAGGTGAAGGTCGCAAACCTCCTGCCAAGTATTGTTTTCGCGGTAGCGTGCGCGTTTTTGCCGTGGTTTTGATGTATGCGATAACTCGGGAAGAATTATGGTAACACCGCACAAAGACCATTTATTGGATTTGTGCGGTATCGCCTTATCTTTTCGGGTCTTTTTTTTACGGGAGTCTGCTTTTTGGTGGGCAGAATGATTTTTATGTTTTGGTTAACGGCAGGGGCGAAGCTTCTGCCGTTTTGTTTTGCGGGGCATACCATTTTATGAACTTTTCCCCACCGCATATGAAAAATGCTCCCGACAAGCCGAAAAATTGGGGAAAAGTTGCGGGGAAGC
>SFHN01000087.1 GCA_004555635.1 [Eubacterium] saphenum | reverse complement strand
CTTCTTTATTTCTGACAGATTGTCAGAGAACGAGGAGCTGCCCGCAACCCGCTTCACCAGCGTCTGCTTCGAGATATAGCTCTTTACAAGGTTGGGCTTATACGACTCGTCCTCATACAGACCGCGGTGTGTAAACGCTGCAGCGCTCTCGATGGTTTCGCGGGAATAGTTTTCTGACACGGCGTCAACTTTAAGCGAACCCCACGGAAGTTCTTCGTCATAGGCTACGCCAAACGCGCTTCCGGAATAGCCATCGGTAATCGCTTCATCAGAAAGCACAAGCTTTATTCCGAATGACTCTGCCTTTGTGAAAATGCTGCGAAGCTTTGCGAAATACCCGTCGCGAGCGAATGCTGCGGCGCTGACCGCTGCATAACCCTCAATCACACAAACAAGCTCGGGCATATAAACGTCCGTCGGGACATCCTTGTAGCTGTCCCATCTGCCGCGGAAGAGCTTTTCGCGCTTTTCAATCACCTCGCACAGACGGTCGATAATGCTGTAAGCAAGCTCGTCGTTTCCGCCGAGAACAAGGTATCTGATATGCGCGGGTACTGCCTTTTCGTAAACGCTGAGCGTTGTTCCGCTGAAATCGGCAAGCCACAGTTCTACGTCGTCGGGGTGGGAGGTCATAATGATGCTGTCTATTATGTTGAGAACCGCCGCGCCTCTGCCGGAAGACTTTTTGCCGCAAACAAACACGGAAGGAACGCTCTCAAGGTCGAGCTCGACATCGCCAAGCTTAACGGGCGACAGCTTGCGCACCGCTTTTTTGTACTCAATGCGAAGCTCGTCGTTAGCCTGCGCGGGTGCGGAAACGGGAGCAGGCTCGGCAGGCGCTTGTGCGGGCGCGCTTTGCGTTTCGGGAGCAACGGGCGCTGAGGAAGCATAAACAGGCTCGGCTGCGGGAGCTTCGGCTGCGGGAGCAGCAGAAGCAACAGGCGCAGAAACCGCCACACGGCGGTGCTCGATAAACGCACGCCTTACCTCGTCGGGAAGGTCCGACGGCGCGGAATACCAGAACAGGCTGTCGTGAGTGCTTTCAACGTAAAAGCCGCCGTTTCTCGAGCGGATAATCTCCGCGTCGGTCTGAACCGCGCGCAGAGCCGCAAGCATACTCTTATCCTCGAGTTCATTGGTGCAGTCGTGCGTGAGAACTACCGTTGCTCTGTATTTCTTGCAGTTTTCAGTAAGCTCGATTATCTCGCTGCGAGCCTCTGACGAAAAGCCCTCGGGGAACCCGTGGAATACAAAAACACGCTTTACGGCAGGCTCATCACCCGCTTCAACAAGAGAGGACTTTATCTCGCGAAGCTTTGCGAGCATAGCGTCTGCGTCGGCGGGAACAGGCTCTATAATGGGATTATTCACCTTAGAAAGACCCGCAATATGCCCGAGGCTGTCGTCGCTGTAATGAACGCTGTCCGCGAGGAAAACGCCGTCGATTGTCGGCTCGTAATACTTCAGGACGTTAAGAATAAGGCGCTGAATACCGCCGAGCATATAGCTTTCGTTTCTGTTGTCGAACTCGACAAAAACCGTCTTACCCGCAGAAAGGTAAAGCGAATACGGCGCGCCGATTGTCTTTGCGGCGGAGTTGAACACGCCGCTTGTCGCAAGCGAAAGCTCCTCGTCAAGCTCCGGAGGAACAGGCAGCCTTACACGGCGCTGACCGAGGCTGATTTCCGTGCCGACGGGAAGGTTGGATTTGCCGGAGCTGTTAAACGCGGCTGCGTCCTTTGAAAGCCCCTTTATGTACGCCTTGAATTCCTCGGAGTTCGCGTATTCCTTGAACTCGTCGTACACCTTTTTCTTGCGCTCCTCAAGCTCGGCAAGCTGGCTGTCGTAAAGGCGCTTTGCCTGCACCTTGCTGCCGAGGATTTTCTTTTTCGTGCGCTCAACCTCTGATTCGTAGTACAGCTTCTGCCCCGACGCCTTGGTGTAAAGCGTTTCGGCATAGACATCCGACGTTGACTCGGGGTTAATCTTGCTGTGAAGCTCGTCGAGCTGCTCCCACTCGGTCTTAAAGGGCATTTCTGCTTCTTCAAGGTCGGAAGCGTGCGCTCTTGCATACTCAAGATGCGCCTCAACACGCGCAAATTTTTCGCGCAGCTCCGCCATCTTCTTTGACAAATCGTTATCGCTCGAATCGCAATAATCGTTGTATTCCTTCAAATCTACCTTTGCCTGTTCGGCAATCTCCTGATACTCGTTGTTAAGTGCCGTGAATTTTTCAAGAACAGAGCTTACAGCATTATTAGACATAGCTTGGTACTCCTTATTTTTCGGGGCCAAAATCTGCTCACACGAACAATTTACCCCATTAATTCATCATAATTATACCAAATATTTTTCCGAATGTCAAGGTGCATTTATAACATATTAACAAATTATTTGCATTTCTACATTTTGCTTGTGTCAAAATCATTTTTTGAGTGTTGCTTTTTGTCGCAAACTGTGGTAAAATTATGGCAAATATACATTTATGGGGTGCAGATATTGAACAAGGACACATTAAAGCACTATGCGGGTTTGCTGGCAAAAGTGGTTCTGGGAGCGGGGCTTGTCGCGGTTTTTATTGCGAATAACCTGCCCGAGCCGTATGACAGGATAAAGGTCGAGGACACCGTTGCGCTTACGCACGAGGTTTTCGGGATACCTACGCCTAAGCCCGACAGAAAAAATGCCGTTGCCACAACCGACAACAGCAGCGTAATCAACGCAGAGCATCCTGAAGCTACTCCGGCAGCAGAAGTTCCCACGCAGGCCGGCGAGGAAAACGCCGCAGCAGAGCCTTCTGCACCCGAGGAGAGCGCGCCGGTTGCTTCCGACATTCCGAAAACACCCGAAACACCCGAGCAGCCGCCCGCAGCTTCAACAGCAGCGCCGCAAACCACACTCGACGACGCTTCGCTCATCAACATCAACACCGCGTCAAAGGCGGAGCTTATGCAGCTAAACGGAATAGGCGAGGTTAAAGCGCAGGCGATAATCGACTATCGCGAGAACTACGGCGGATTTCTGACGATTGACGAAATCACGCTCGTGAGCGGAATCGGCGAAAAAACGCTCGAAAAGAACCGCAACCGGATTACGGTTTAAAACAACAATTATCTTAAGAGAACGGCTTTTCTTTCAACAAAGGAAAAGCCGATTTTTTTGTAAAAATCAAGCAGCCCGTCCTCGCACAGCACGAAAATCTCCCGATTCGGCAAAGAAGCGCACACCGAGTTAATCAAGCGCTTTGCAGAGCCTTTGCCGCGGTGCTCGGGAAGCGTTGCAATCTGCGACAGAAGCGCCTCGCCGTTAAGGTCGTACTGCACGCAAAGGCAGGACGCGCCATTCGCCGCGAGCGAGGAAACACCGTGCCTTATCCTATGCGACATATCGAGATACCACGGTTCAAAATCAATCGAAAACGCGGTTTTAAGAATTTCGAACGCTTCGGAAAGCGTAGGAACGCTGTGCGAAATTTCAGTCGAATTCTCGCCGCAAAAGCGCATAAGGTTCACGTCGCTGCGGGAAAACGGCGGGCAAAAGTTATCCGCGAGCCCCGCTTCGCAAAAAACGTCCGAAACGCCGCACATAAGAAGAAAACCGCGAAGCTCCTCTGTATCAACGCATTCGCCGCAGACAACCGCGCTGTTGTCAAGCACGGAAATATAGCAGCTCTCTGCGCGATAGAAGCGGCAGAAGTCATAGCCCGCTCCGTATGCGTTGTACAGCGAGCGGATTTTCTGCGCCTCGGTGCCGTGCGGCGGCAAACCTCGCAGATCGGCCACATCGGTTATCTGCTTTATCATACGGCAAGGGTATTCAGCAGCACGCGCGAAAGCGACGAAACCGCCTCGATATCAATATGCTTTGCAACGCAGGCAGGCGAATGGAGATACCTTGTCGGCACGGACAGCGCGCAGGTGCGCACTCCGCTGCGGCTGACGTGAATGGAGCCGCTGTCGTTTCCGCCTGCGATAAGGGTTTTCGTCTGAACGGGGATACCGTGTTTCTCCGCCGCGGAAAACGCTGTCTGATACAGCCCCCGGTCGTAAACCGTGCTTTTATCCATATAAGAAACAACGCAGCCCTTTCCAAGCTCGCACACCCGCTTGCTCCCGCCAACGTCGGGGATATCGCAGGCGGTGGTGGTTTCGAGTACAATCGCAATGTCAGGGTCAATCGAAAACGCCGCAGCCTTTGCGCCGCGCGCGCCGATTTCCTCCTGAACCGTGAAAGCATACCACGCGTCAAACTCAGGCTCGCCGTTTATCATATCCATCATAATCAAGCAGCCCACACGGTCGTCAAGCGCCTTACCCTTAACAAATCCGTCGCCGAAGCCGAAGAAATCCGCTTCAAAATACGCATAGCTACCGCGCGGGGCAAGCGCTCCTGCTTCTTCGGCAGACGAAGCGCCGATGTCGATATACAGTTCGTCAAATCCGGGCGCTCTTTTGCGCTCCTCGGGCGACTGCTGATGAACCGCCTTCGTGCCTACTATGCCGAGCGCGCCGCCTTCAAGACGAAGCTGCCTGCCGATTACAACGCGCGGGTCAACTCCGCCGACAGGACCGAAGCGCAGAAATCCATCCGATGTGACGTCCGTAATCATAAATCCAACCTCGTCCATATGCGCGGCGAACATAATCTTCTTCGCGCTGCGGTTTTTTCCTTTTTTGAACACAAGAAGGTTTCCGAGATTATCTATCGTATAGCTGTCGGGGCGAATATGCGAAAGAATGTAGTCGCGCACCCTGCTCTCATCGCCCGACGCGCCGTTTATAAGGCAAATTTCACGAAGCTTTTCAAGCATTTTCTTATCCTTTCCGAATGTCATTTTATATACTCGTAAATCAGCCGTGCAGCAGCCGAAATATCGTTAATATCAACCGTTTCCGCGGGCGTGTGCATATATCGTATCGGGAAGGACAGCGTGCAGCACTTCACTCCCGCACCCGAAACGGCGACAGCGTCCGCGTTTGTTCCCGTAGACGTCGGCATTACTTCAACTGTATATGGGATTTCACGCTCGGAAGCCAGCGCACGCAGCTTCTCGGACATTCCTCTGTCAAGCGCCGCGGAGTACCCTATCATAACTCCGCTGCCGAGTGGGGCGGTTTCATACGGTGCGCTGTCGGGAGTTTTCCCAAACGACACGTCAACCACCAGCGCTTCATCGGGGGCAAGCCTGAACGCGCTCTGCCTTGCGCCGCGCTCGCCTGTTTCCTCCTGTGCGGAAAAGCAGACCGCGAGATTGCAGGACGGCTTCTCGCCGCCGAGCATATCCAGCGCCGAAAGCACCGCGCAGACTCCCCCGCGATCATCAACAAACTGCGCAGTCACCCTGTCGCCGCAAAGCTCGCCGAAGGGCGCGTTTACGGTAACGCGGTCGCCGAGGGAGATGATTTCCTCCGCCTGCTCCTTTGTCATACCTATATCAATGGACAATTCCGTGACGTCGGGTACTTTCGCGCGGTCATCTGAAACGTGTGGCGGAAGCGACGAAACAACGCCCACAAGTGGATTTTTTCCCCATATGGTAACAGACTGCGCACAGAAAACCCTCATATCAACCCCACCGCACGCGCCGACGCGCAGGAAGCCGCTGTCCTCGATGTAGGTGACAATAAGCCCGATGCTGTCGATATGCGCGTCAAGCATTACGGTTTTCGCGGATTTGTCCGCAGCATATACATAGCCCGTAACATTACCGAATGGGTCGATTTCGACGTTTTCTGCATAGGCTTTAAGCAGTTCCGAAGCAACAAGCGAAGCTGCGTGCTCATTTCCCGAAACGCCGATTTCTCCCGAAAGCTTTTTCAAGGTGTTCTTTATATCCACTTTTTTATACC
>SFHN01000086.1 GCA_004555635.1 [Eubacterium] saphenum | reverse complement strand
TATTCCCGCATTAAGAAAAAAGCCGCTTATTTTTTGCAGTTTTTTGCAGATAGTCTGCCCCTATAATCTAATTGCGAGGGAAAATACCCCCGCGGGAGGGCGGCGGGAATAACGTTTTGCGGCTTGTGCCGCAGAAAGGAGCTTTTATGGCTAACACAATTGAATATGCAAAGGTTTTTCAGAAGGAACTTGACAAGCAGGTGCTTGAGGGCGCAACATCCGGTTGGATGGAGGAGAACGCCTCGCAGGTTATCTACAACGGCGGCGCGGAAATCAAGATGCCGAAGATGTCTATGCAGGGACTCGGCACCTACGACCGCGACAGCGGCTATGCGGGCGGCGCGGTGACCTACGCGTTTGAAACCTTCACGCTTTCGCAGGACAGGGGAAGACGCTTCCGCATTGACGCGGTGGACGTTGATGAGAGCGGCTTCGGACTTGCTGCGGCGAACGTTGCTGCGGAGTTTCAGCGCACAAAGGTTATCCCCGAGATAGACGCCTACCGCTACTCCAAGCTTGCGGAAAGCGCAGGCATCAGAAGCACCTACACTCCCGACAAGTCTACCCTTCTCAGCGAGCTTCTCGGTCAGCTCAGCGAGGTTCGCGACATCACGGGCGGCGAGGGCGAAGCGGTTATCATTATGTCGCGCCCCGTCTACGACAAGCTTATGCTTTCCACCGAGCTTGGCGCGGTTGTTGACTGCGCGCAGTTCAGACAGGGCGAGCTTGAGTTCGGCGTAAAAACTGTGAACGGAGTTGCGGTGATCCCCGTTCCCTCCGCGCGTATGAAGACCGAGTACACCTTTAACGCAGGCGGCGACGGCGGCTTCGCCCCCGCCTCGAGCGCAAAGGATATAAATTGGCTTATCTGCCCCAAGAGCGCTCCCGTGGCGGTTGCGAAGACCGACAACGTGAAGATAATCTCTCCTGAGCTTAATCAGTTTGCTGACGCGTGGGACATCGACTATCGCAAGTACCACGACCTGTTCGTTCCCGAGAACAAGAGAGCGGCGGTTGCTGTCAGCGTCAGCGAGTAACATCTTGGCGGAGGGCGGCAGCGTCCTCCGCTTTTTTTAAGGAGGAATTTCTATGATACTTTCACCCGAGGAATACCGCTCGATGGGCTTTTCGTGGGAAAACGAGGAACAGCTTTGCAGGGCGCTTATGCGCGCGGATATCCTGCTTTCGGCGCTGACAAACGACAAAAGCTCGGCGGCTGTCGCTGCGGGCGGCAAGGCGGCGCTGCTTGTAAAGCAGGCTGCAGCGTTTCAGACCTACGAGCTTCTCAGAGCGGAGTACCCCGAAACGCGCGGAGGCTCGTCAGAGCAGCGCGTTTCGATAGGCGACTTTTCCTATACGACGAGCGAAAGCGCGCCGAGCACACAGAGCGGCGGCGTTTCCTGCGGGCAAACGATTATCGCGCTGCTTAACGCGGCGGGCTGCCTTTATCGCGGGGAGGAGGTCGCCGAATGAACATAATGCCGATTCCCTATGAGCTGCTTTGCGACAGCTTTGTGCTGCTTAGTCCGAACGAGAGCGGCTTTTCGCGCACGTTTATCGACAACGTTCGCATAGTAAAGCGCAGCGTCATCTCCGACTACACCTCGACCCGAATGCGTGACATATCCGAGCTTGTGGTGTATTACGACTGCGAGCGCAGCACGCCGAGCGGCGTTTCCTTTTCCGCGGGCGAGCAGGCGCAGCTTGACGGCGAGCTTTACGAGCTGTTGAAAGCGGAGCTGTTTTCGGGGGAATATCCCCACCACTACAAGCTGACCTTCCGCAAAATCGGCTGAATGTCTACGTAAGGAGGAACAATGGAAAACGAGAACAAGCCTGCCGCGCCTGCTGACCGCGCGTCGGAAAGCTACCGTATTGCAAAGCTTATCCGACAGGCGAACAGGGAGCTTGAGCGGCAGTTGAACATCAAGAAAACAAAGTGAGGGCGGGGAGGGATTTGATTTGACCGTAAAACTAAACGATATCAGCTTCGACAAGGTGACGGAGCTGCGCGCGGACAGGATTGCGCGCCGAACCGAAGTCCGCTACAACACGCAGGGCGACCTGCTGATTGACCTTGTGAACAGAAAGTACGAGGCGGAGATTGTGTTTGCGCTGCTTACCGAGCAGGAGCTGAAAACGCTTCGCGAGGCTACGGGCGGCATTTTCGTAAAGGCGCAGTTTCCTGCGCCCGAGGGAGAAGTGTGCGGCGACTTTTACGTTGCAGAGGAGCCTGCGCCGACGGTGACGCAGGTAGGCAGCGTTACGATGTACGGCGGCGTAAAGCTGCGTCTGATACAGAAGTGAGGTGATTGAATGTACGAGGTTTCCGACAGGTTTAAGGAACTTGCGCAGGCGAACGGCAGGCGGGTGTTCTGCCGGATTGAGGCGGGACAGGAGGTGTTTCTTGACGACAGGATAACGGAGTTCGACTTTGACGACGTCGCACACCCCGACTGGTTCACCATCGGAACGACCTGCGCAAACCGCTTCTCCTTTTCGGTCAGATACAGCGGCGAGCTTGGGCTTCACGACACGGTTAGACCCTACATAAGCTTTGACGGCGAGGAGTGGTGTCCGCTCGGCGTATTTTTAATCGCGCGGCGTTATATCCGCGGAGAGTATGCGACGATAATCTGCTACGACAAGCTGTACAGCCTTGATATGGAATACTGCACGGAGATTACGGCGCCGACGGATACTGCGGCGCTGCTTCGCGACATCTGCACGCGCTACGGGCTGGAGTGCTCCGACTTTGGCTTTGAGAACAAGGTGATCGCCATTCCCACGGGGTGCACGGTGCGTGATATGATAGGATATATCGCGGCAACGAACCGTGCCGACGCGCGCATTGACAGAAACGGCGCGCTTGTTCTGCGGCAGTTCGGCTACAAGGGGTTTATCCTCCCCGAGAAGAACTGCCTGTCAATCAGGCGCAATATGGCGCACTCGGTTTTCACCTGCATAAAGGCGGACACAGGCGAGGAAACGCTAATCTGCGGCAGCGGCGCGGAGATTTCCACTCTGGAGCTTTATAACCCGCTGATGACCGAAAAGAAGCTTGAGGAGCTTTACAAATACTTCCGCTCGTTTAGTTTTTACGGCGCGGAGATTGAAATGCAGGGGCTGCCGTATATTGAAGCGGGGGACACTATAACGCTTGAGGACAAGGGGCTGCTGTATCAGATTGTGGTCAGCGAAATCGAGTATCACTATGACGGCAGCCTTTATGCGACGCTGTACTCGAAAAACCGTGCCTATACGGACGCGGCGGTGCATATGGACGACCTCAAAAAAGCGCTTGAGGAGCTTAAAGCGCTACTTAGCGCTGCCTGTCAGAAATACACGAACGAAACTGCGCTTTCGCTTTCGGACGAGCCTGTTAAAGCGGCGGAGTTCGAGCTTGACTGCGCGGTGAGCGGTTTTGCGCAGCTTGTTGTCGGGTTTAACGCAAAGAGCACCGGAGCCGCAGAAATTACCGCGCAGGCGTATGTCAACGACAAGCTTTGCGACTACTCCGCGAAATTTGCGACAGCGCAGGGCAAGACGGACAACGTGACCTATTCGCTGCTTGCGGACAATCTCCCTGCGGGGAAAAACAGGATTTTTGTAACGCTTTCCGCTGCGGGCGGCGCGGAGATTGCCAAAAACGGGCTTTTTGCGTATGTTATCGGGCACGGCTTTGCGGGCGGCTGGCAGACGCGCGACAAGCTGCTGTTTTTCGAGCAGCTAAGCGGAGTGCAAATGGGCAGCGTTAACCTTAGACTTGCGGCGTTAACCGCCGAGCTGACACTTGAGGAGGAATAACCGGTATGAAAGGAAAGACGACCCTCACCCTTACCGACGCTGCAACAGGCAGAGCGGTAAAGCGCATTGAGGAGCACAATATGATTACAAACGCGCTGCGGGACATTTTCAGGTTTCCGAAATCGGCGCTTATCGGGGGAGTTTCGGTACAAAGCGCCATCGGGCAGTATCTGCCGCTTTACAAGCACCTGCTTGGCGGCATTCTGCTGTTTGAAAACGCTATTCCCGAAAACGCCGACGAATATGCGCTTCCCGACAGCTTTTCGCTGACGGGACACGCGGGCGACCCGTACTCCGGCACTTCCGTGACGCGCGGCACGCTTAATCAGAACGAAACCTACGCCACCGATGACGGCTACCATTTCACTTGGGATTTTGCGACAGACAAGGCAAACGGCGTTATCCGCTGCGTGTCGCTTACAAACCGTCTTTTCGGAAACATCGGCGTAGGCACGGACAGCAACGACGGCTGCTTTTTTGCAAATCCGAACAAACTTACGCATTCGGATGCCTCGTATTGCCCCACGGCAGTTAGCGGCGACGGCGATTTTGCGGGAAACTTCAGCCACGGCATAGCGACCTTCGTTAAATTCAAGAACAACGAGATTTACCTGCGCCGCATGCAGATTCCCGACCCGGATAACATAAAGGTCGGCGATGTCGCCGAGCCTTATCTCGCGGAGGAAATCCACATACCGTCGGCGTTCGAGGAAACGGGTATTAATTACATATTTTTCGTGAACAAGACGGAAAAGGCGATATACTTCTTTCAGTCGTGGTTTAACTCGGACGATACATCGGAGCTTAGGTATTTCTCGATTGACCCTAACACCTGTGCGGTGAAAAACACGGGGCGCTTAACGGTGCAGAGAAAAGTTTACTCGCTGAAAAACGCTGCGGTTTTCGGCGGCAGGGTTTATGTTATGGGCGACGGGCTGATTGATATTTACACGCTGTCGGGCGAGCTTTTGAGAAGGTTTTCGGCAGATATCGGAACCTACTCTTTCCTGTTTCAGCACGGCGGGTGTGTGTTTGCAAGCGTTTACAAGGAAACTATGTATGTTCTTCAGAACTGCGACGCGGACATCGGCTGCGCGGTGAAGAACGACCCGTTCCTTTCCTGTTACAGCACGGATATCCACTACCCGTATTCGCTGAACACGCTGTATAACACAGCGGGAAAGGCTTCGATTGCGCTGAACACGTCCTATCTCGCGACGATAAACAACCTTAGCGAGCCGATTGAAAAGACCGACAGCTATACCTTAAAGGTGTCCTATGACATCATCAACTGATTGTGCCGCGGCGGGTAACATTCCGCTTCGGAAATAAGAACAGCCCGGGAAGAATGAACTTCTCGGGCTGTATGTTTCGCTTTGTTTGCAGGCGCTCAGTGGTGAACGGGCGTTATGGTATTGCCGGGGAAAATGCGGTTTCTGCCGTTTTCCTTTGCGGAGTACAGGTTCTTGTCCGCAATGCCGATAAGCTCGCTTAAGCTTACGGGCTTTGTCGCGTTTGCGTAGCCTATGCTCGCGGTAATGTTCACGCGTTTGCCGCCGATAAGCCTTACGGGGTTGTTTTCTATGCGCTCGCGCAGGCTCTCCGCCTTGTTCGCAAGCTCCATTTCGGTTATGCTTTCGTAGAACAGGAGGAACTCCTCGCCGCCGTATCTTATGGCATATGCGTTTCCTGCGATAAACTCTCTGATGATGAATCCGATATGCTTTAAGCACTCGTCGCCGTTCTGATGCCCGTAGGTGTCGTTGAACTTCTTGAAAAAGTCGATGTCAAGCATAATTACACCCGAGGAAAATTCGCCGATGTTAAGCACCGTGTCGATATGCTCGGTGAGATAGCGGCGGTTATGTATTCCCGTGAGCGCGTCGAAGTAGGCGTCGTCCTTCAGCTTGTCGTTAAGCTTTTGGATTTCCTGCATCTGCGCGGTGTTTGCAAACTCAAGGCGGATTCTTCTTATCCGCCTGTTATAGCACATCAGCGCGACAACGTTCGCAAGCACGCATATCGACAGCGACTGCGTAAGAATGCCGGGATGAT
>SFHN01000085.1 GCA_004555635.1 [Eubacterium] saphenum | reverse complement strand
ATACACGTTATGCACGAGGATATCTTCAACTCCATGCACAAAATATAACAAGGACACTAAGGAGATAAACAAATGCTCAATACCGGTGATATTTTAGAAACGATTAAGATGATACAGGAGGAGAACCTCGATATCCGTACCATTACTATGGGTATCTCGCTTCTCGACTGTATCGACAGCGACATAGACAAGGCGTGCGACAAGGTCTACGACAAGATAATGCGCAAGGCGGAAAACCTTGTAAAAACGGGCGAGGATATCGAAAAGCAGTACGGTATACCGATTGTAAACAAGCGCATTTCCGTAACCCCCATCGCTATGGTTTCCGCAGCCTGCAAGGGCAGCCCCGTAAAGTTCGCAAAGGCGCTTCAGAAGGCGGCGGACGGCACAGGCGTAAACTACATCGGCGGTTATTCCGCGCTTGTTCACAAGGGCTTTTCCGCGGGCGACAGAGAGCTTATCGAGTCGATTCCCGAGGCGCTTGCGGTTACATCTAACGTGTGCTCCTCCGTCAACATCGGCTCTACCCGCGCGGGTATAAATATGGACGCTGTCGCTATGATGGGCGGTATTATCCGCAAGGCGGCGGAAGCTACCAAAGACAACAGCTATTTCGGCGCGGCGAAAATCGTCGTTTTCTGCAACGCGGTCGAGGACAACCCGTTTATGGCGGGCGCATTCCACGGCGTGGGCGAATACGACTGCGAGATTAACGTCGGCGTATCCGGTCCGGGCGTTGTACGCGCGGCGCTGAAGAAATATCCCGACGCAAACATAAGCGAAATCGCGGACGTTATCAAAAAGACCGCATTCAAAATCACGCGTATGGGTCAGCTTGTCGGCACGGAAGCGTCAAACAGACTTGGCGTGCCGTTCGGCATTGTCGATTTGTCGCTCGCGCCTACTCCCGCTGTCGGCGACTCCGTAGCGCATATCCTCGAAGAAATCGGTCTTGAAAGCTGCGGCTGCCACGGCACGACCGCCTGCCTCGCTATGCTTAACGACGCGGTAAAGAAGGGCGGCGTTATGGCGTCCTCCCATGTTGGCGGACTTTCGGGCGCGTTTATCCCCGTATCCGAGGACGCGGGTATGATTGACGCGGCAATAAAGGGCAGCCTTGCGCTTGACAAGCTTGAAGCGATGACCGCGGTTTGCTCCGTGGGTCTTGATATGATTGCAATCCCCGGCGACACGCCCGCAGAGGTTATCTCCGCGATAATCGCGGACGAAGCGGCTATCGGTATGGTAAACTCCAAGACCACCGCCGTGCGCGTTATCCCCGCAATCGGTATGAAGGAGGGCGAGATGATTGAGTTTGGCGGACTTTTCGGAAGCGCTCCGATTATGCCGGTGAGCAAGTTCTCCCCCGCAAAGTTTATCAGCCGCGGCGGACGCATTCCCGCTCCGCTTCAGAGCCTGAAGAACTGACAGAAAATCAAAAGCGCCCTGCGGATAACACAGGGCGCTTTTTACCCCACTAAATCCTGCGGAAAAAGGAAGAGTTTTCTTGAGTTATACTATTGCATTTATCCCCAAAAGGTGATATAATTCATTTTGCAGGACAAAATCGACAGCCGCTTTCGCGGTATGAACAGGAGAAAAAAATGGCACTTGATATAGGAATAGATTTGGGAACAGCCAATATCGTCATTACCGTCAGCGGCAAGGGCATTGTGCTCAACGAGCCGAGCGTTGTGGCTTACGACAAAAAGAAAAAGGCGGTCGTCGCCGTCGGAAACGAAGCGTACAAGATGATAGGCAGAACGCCCGAGTACATCGTAGCTGTCCGCCCGCTGAAGGACGGCGTTATCTCCGACAACGATATGACCGAGGAGATGATTCGCGAGTTTATCCGCATAATCTGCGGGCGCTCGATAGTTAAGCCGCGCGTTGTGCTTTGCGTACCAAGCTCCGTTACCGATGTAGAGCGCCGCGCAGTTGTCGAGGCTGCGCTGTCGGCGGGCGCGAGAAAGGTGTTCCTCATCGAAGAGCCGATTGCCGCGCTTATCGGTGCGGGCGTTGACATCTCGAAGCCTAACGGCACGATGGTCGTGGATATCGGCGGCGGCACGGCGGACGTCGCTATCGTATCGTTTAACGGCATTGTTCAGTCGCGCAGCGTGAAGATGGCGGGCAGCAAGTTTGACGCGGCAATCATTCGCCACATAACGCAGAAATACAAAATCCTCATCGGCGAAAAGACCGCCGAAAAAGCGAAAATCCAGCTCGGAAACGTCTACCGCCCGACGGGAAACAAGACAATGACCATCTGCGGAAGGCACCTTATAAAGGGGCTTCCCGAGAGCATTACGATAAGCGATATGGATATCTTTGACGCGCTTCACGAAAACGCGATGGAGATAGTCGAGCAGGTAAAGCTTGTTATGGAGAGCACTCCGCCCGAGCTTGTCGGCGACATTCTCACAAGCGGAATACTGCTTACGGGCGGCGGCGCAATGCTCGGCGGGCTTGCGGAGCTTATCTCCGATACGGTCGGCGCGCCCTGCTATGTGGCAAAAGACCCGATTGAGTGCGTTGCACGCGGAGTGGACGCGGCGTTCAAAATGTCGGACGAACTGCTTGACGGCTTTGAGCAGGTTTCGCTCTACAACTTCAAGTAATCAGAAAATAAACAAACAACCCGTTGAGGACTTATATCCCCAACGGGTTTTGTTATGCGCTGTATTCAGCATTCGTCCTCTTGAAGCTCAAACGCGATGTTTCGGTAGGTTTCTCCGTCAGCAAATGTGACAACCACCCTGCCGTTTGCTCCCGCAACTGCGAAGCGGCTTTCGAGGCTGACTTCCGTCGGCTCGGCGAGAGCGGTTTGCGCACACAGCGCCGCACAGCCGTCGTCAAACACCTGATACACCTTCAGCACCGCACCCGAGCGGTAGCGCTCCTCCGACACGACTACGCTTGCGCCGTCGTCAACATACTCCGTAAAAAGCGTTTTCTGCGGCTGCTGTCCGCGCGCGAAATACAGCGCGAAGAAAATCACCCCGACCGACACCGCAAGCATAGCAAGCGAGCCGAAAACGCCGCCTATGGGGCTTTTATCCCACCTGTCCGCTTTGAGAACAACGCCCGCAATCATCAGTGCCGCCGTTATCGCGGAAATTCCGAGAAGCACCGCAAGCACCGCTCCGCCGAAGCTGTCAACGGGGTTTACCGCGATAATTTCCCCGTCTGAAAAGTAATACTCCGTAAGCCCCTCGCGAAGCTGCCTGTAAACAATCGCAGCAGCCAGCGCGAGAATGTCCAGCACCGCCATTACGCAGGCGGGATAAAACGGATTTTTCAGAAAGCCCGGCAGCCTGCCGCGCGTATTCTTTTCTTTTTTGCTCATAGCTGTGCCTTAAGCCGGCGCTTTGCCGAAAATAGTCTTGCCGCCGCTTATTACAACGACGTGCTCTGCGTTGCCCGCCGAATAGTCGTTTCCGAGGTTAAACTCCGACCAGTCTGCGCGGGTGATTCTCACCTGAACCGTAAGCGTGTCGCCCGCGGAAAGCGTTCCCGAAGTGAACGTAATCGCGCACTTCGTGTCTGCGTCCTTGCCCGAAGCCGCGCTGAAAGCTCCGACAACCGCCGATGTAACCGCGGTGTAGCCGCTGCCGTTTGTCGCCGCGTGGTCGCACCAGAACGAAAGGTTGTTGTTTCCGTCATTCGTAAAGAAGAAGTCTATTTCGAGAGTTTTCAGGTCAATCGAAGCGCCCGTGCCGTTCGCGATGTCAAGCGAGAAGCCGATTGTGTTTCCGCTGCCGCTTGTCTGCTGACTGCTGAGGGAAACGCTTAGCTTTCCGTTGTCCGCGCTCGGATTTTGAGGCTTAGAGGGCGTTTCGGGCGTCGCGGGTATATCGCTTCCGGTGCCGCCAGAGGGGGTATTCGGCTTATCCGAAGGAGTAACCACACCCGCCTGCTTTCCGTCGGGAGTTGTTCCGAAAACAAGCTTTCCGTCCTCGTACAGACCGACGTGATTTGCGCGCACAAGCGAGCTGCCGTTTGTGCCGACAAGCTCGGTAAAGGACGGGTCGTTGTCCGGATTCCAGCCCGAAGCCGACATACGGAACTGAACCTCCTTCTTATATGCGCTCTGTCCGCCGGGGTAAATCTTTACGCCGCTGAAATCAACGCTGACGTAGTAGATGTGCTTTTCCTTGTTCCACTCGTAAATTCCGCCGAACTTTGCGCCGTCGGAGTAGTTCATATTCACCTGAACATCGGAAGCGCTGCCGCCCGCCGCATAAAGCTCGGACAAATCAACGAAATACCTAAGTTCAAGATTATCGCATACGCGCGCGGGCCAAGCCGATTTGTTGTACACCATCGCCTTAATCTCGGTGAAGCCGTTGCCCGAAGCGTTGATTTTCTGCTCTACATAAAGCTCCTCGCCGACGGTTTCAATTGCGCCGAAGTTCTTTATCGTCTTTCCGCCGTATTCGCCGTAAATCTTCGCAAGTGCTCCGACAAAGCCCGCGTTATAGTCGCAGGCAACCTCGTTCTTGCAGTAGTCGGTTACCGTGTCAGAGTAGCCGTCGCTTTGGTCGGGACCGCCGACAAGCGCTC
This sequence comes from [Eubacterium] saphenum, assembly GCA_004555635.1. Taxonomy (GTDB): domain Bacteria; phylum Bacillota; class Clostridia; order Oscillospirales; family Ruminococcaceae; genus CAG-115. The sequence continues at coordinate 6,306 of SFHN01000085.1, read as the reverse complement.
CGTAAAGCACATGGCGGTGCGACGAAGGCTCGCTCATATTGTCAGCCCATGAGCCCTGCGCCGTGCGGTGGTGAGGGTGCTGCGGCGGGTTTGTTCCGAAGCCGACAACAAAGCTTCTGCCCGTGCTGCCGAGCGCGTAGTCAACCTGCTTTACCGCAAAGCTGCGGTAGGTTTCCGCCTTTGACGAGGGGCAGCCGCTGTAATCCGCATAAACCGCCGCAAGGAACGCCGCGGTGGTCGAATAGCGAAGGCTTCCCCAGGTGTCGAGCCACGCAAGTCCTTTAGGTGAATAGGTAACGCGCTCTCCGCCCGTGCCCGTTGTCCACCAGTCGAGGTTCTTCTCTATCTTGTCCTTGTACTGCTTCTCGCCCGTGATTGTTGCGAGCAGGCAAACCGCGCCGTTGTACTTGTCGTCCCAGCACATCGTCCACTTAGATAGCTGCTGTCGCCCGTTGCGAGATACAGCCACTCGCCTGCCCACATAAGCTCGTCGTAAAAGCCGCTCCACGAGTTGTAGAAGCCGTTAGCCGCGGTATAGCCGCTGTCGCTCTTTGTGCTTTCCGCAAAGGAATAAAGCTGCTTCGCGTGGGTAAGGCACTTTTCTGAATAGCTCTTGTCAATGTCCTTGTAAATCAGCGCGCAGGACGCAAGCGCTGCCGCCGCCTCTCCCACAACGGTAGAGCCGGGGCTGCTTTTCGTCACCTTGTAGGCGGGGCGCTTCATCTGCATAACCTCCGCCGCGCCCCACCACGCGTGGTCGGCGTTTCCGTCACCTACCTGATAGTAATACACGTCGCTTTCGGGGTGGCACTTTATCAGATAGTCGTTAATCCACTTTATCGTTTCAAGGATATACTTATCCTGTCCGCTTGTCTTGTAGGCGTCTTTGCTCTCATAGTAGCTCCACGCGAGCATAGACGCGGTGTACGCCATCGGCAGGTTGAACTTCACGTTGTCGCCCGCGTCGTAAAGTCCGCCCGTAAGGTCAAGCCCCACGTCCGCGCCGTCGGCAAGTCCGCTGTCGCCGCGCCAGTTTGTGCGGGAGGTTTTCTCGTCGATGTCGCCGCTGCGCTGAAGCTCGTAGAAAATCAGCGCCTTCTGAAGCGCCTCGCCGTAGTTGTATGTACCCGTAGAGTCCTTGCCCTCGCTGCCGCTTCCTTCGGGGGATAGCTTTTTGTCACCGACATCGGAGGAAGAACCGCCCGACTGATTTGCGGGGTCAGGGTCGGCAGGCTTGCTCGTCGTTGTGTCGGCGGGCTTTGTCGAGGGCGCCTGCGGCTCGTCGCTGTCGGCGGGCTTTGTCGGCTCTGTCTGTGCATGCTCGGTGACTTCGGGCATGCTCTCGCTGTTTTCGCCGCTTTCGGGCAGGGTGGTTGGGTCGGCAGCGGGTGAAGTTCCGCTGTCCGTGTCAGCGGGCGGCGTGCCGTTTTCCTCGGAAACAACACCTGCGGGCGCGTTCTGCTGCGAGTCTGCCGACGAAAGCCCGTCAGCCGCACAGCCCGTAAGCAGCGCCAGCGCCGTTATCACAGAAATAATCCGTGTTCGTATCTTCATTATGTTCTCCTCCCGTAAGGTTATTTGCGCGATAAATAAACTATATCCATTATACACCAATATTTGCCGATTGTCAAATAGAATGATAAAATTACTCCGCTTTCGGTTTCGGAGAGATTTCCGAGCATATCGCCGCGCCGATTACAACAACGGCGCCGATAAGCGCAACCTCCGTAAGCCGCTCACCCAACACCGCCATTGACAGTGCAACCGCCACCGCGGGGTCTATGTAGCCGAAAATCGCGGCGGTCTGCGCGGGCAGCCGCCCGATACTCCCGAAATAAAGCGCATAAGCAAGCCCCGTGTTTACCGCTCCCGCATAAACCAGCATTATCGCAGAAAACGGCGTAAGCGCAGACAGCGAAACATCCTCCGCCAGAAGCATATACGGAAGCACCGCCGCAGCCGCGCAGAAAAGCTGCACAACCGCCCTGTCAAGCGCGGAGATGTTGCGAAGCAGCTTGTTCAGCAGGATAACCACCGCGTACATCAGCGCAGCAGACAGCGCCAGCCCTACTCCAAGCGGGCTGAAATCCGCGCCCGAAAAAATGCCCGACACCATCACCATTCCGACAAGCGCGGCAGCGGCGCACAGCGTTTTCCTAAGCCCAAGCTTTTCCTTTAGCACAGCCCGCGCGAGTATCATCGTAAACACGGGCGCCATATAGTAGCACAGCGTCGCGGTGCTGACCGCGGTATAGCGAAACGCCTCGAAAAGACACACCCAGTTTATTCCGATAAGCCCGCCCGATATGCACAGCACAAGTAGGTTTTTCCTTATCGCGGACATATCGGGCTTCTGCCGTTTTGCCGCCATAAACAGCAGCAGAAACCCGCCGCCCAAAATGCCGCGGACAAACGCGATAAACCCCGACGGCAGCGGGATAAACGAACGGACAACGCCGATTGTTCCGAAGATGACAACCGCCGCCGTCAGCATAAACAAATTCTTTTTTCTCTCGGTCAATTGCAGCCGATTCTCCTTTCGGGGGAATTTTCCCCGCTTCTATTATGATACTCCCCCGCCGCATAGTTGTCAAGCAAAATGCGGAATATTCTCTTAAACGCAAAAATCCGCCCCGATAGCCCCCGACGTTTTATTCGTCGGGAGGTCGGAGCGGTTATTATCAACCCGCAGGCGGTATGTGGCTAAGCTCGTCGCCCGGGTGCGGAGCTTTACCGCGGGGGTTAATATGCGTTAATTCTGCGCGACAACTACCGTGCCGCTTGTGAGGCTGACGTTAAGCTTGTGCTTGTTCTCGCCGCCAAACTCGCCGGTTGTGCCCTTGCCGAGCGTCAGCAGGCTGCCCTTGTCGCAGCCGACGTCGGTTTTCAGCACGCCGGATATGCCGTCGTACTTCAGCTCAAATCCCGCGCCCTCGGGAAGCGAGATGTTCACGTTGCCGCTTATTACGCTGACGGAAAGGTCTGCGTTCCACTCGGAGTAGGCGATATCCACATTGCCCGAGGTTACGGAAACGCTGCCCTCGCCGACCGCGCCGTTCATCGAGGTCTTGCCCGATACGCTGTGTACCGAGAACTTCTCTGCGGGATAGTTTACGATTGTCGTGCTGCCCGAAACCGTGCAGGTCTTGAGAGAGTTTGCGCGCTTTTGTACGGGGCTTTCGAGCGTGATGTTGCCCGAGGCGCTCTGAACGCTTACCGTGTCGAAGAACGCGTTTACCGAAATGCTGCCCGAGGCGGTGTTAAGGTCAAGCGACTTCGCGGTAACAGAGCTTACGTCAGCGCCGCCCGAAGCGGTGTTTATCTTCAGCGCAAGCTCGGACAGCGCGGGGATATAAACCGTAATCGTGTGGTCGTCCGAGGGCTTGTTTCCGAAGATGTTGAGCGAAAACTGCTCCTTAAGCGCGAGAGTTTTTCCCGAGAGCGTTGCGGCAAACTCGGGGTAGTCCTGCGGGTTAGAGTACTCCGCGCGGATACCCTCGCTGTCGTTCGCCCTTACGATGATTTTCGCGCCGAGCGAACCTATCTCAAGTGTGTCGATTTCGTTTGTAAACGTGTAGGTCTGATTCTGTGCCATGGTGATTTCTCCTTTCAAACACCTGAATTAAAGCGCACCATTGGTTTACCGCACGCGTTTTTTCTTTTCGCGCGGTATATTTCTATGGTGTATACTGACCGAATTAAATGTTGTTTGTTATAACGACTTCCGCTATTTCTGTTGCTTCAACGGGCTGCGTATCAACGGCTGTCATTGCGACTACGGTAGAATCGGGGACAGAGCCTGCGCCGACAATATTCACTTTTCCCGAGCCAAGCTCGATATAGAATATGCTTTCGCCGCTGCCGAGCGTTACCGACTTGTCATTGCGGATTGTCGTGCTGCAATCCGATGTGTTTACGCTGACCTTTCCCGCGCCGATATCCGCGTCTATAACAAGGTCTGCGTCGTCGGGAATGTTTACCGTGAGCGAGCCGCTGCCGATGTCAAAGCCGCTTGCGCCGTCTACGCTGTCGAAGCCGAGTACGCCGCTGCCGCTGCCCATATCAAGGTTTCCGCTGCCGCGAAGTCCGTTTACTTCGTACTTGCCCGAGCCGATGTTGATATCATATGAGATGCAAGCAATTTTGTTCACAACGCATTTTCCCGAGCCCATATAAAGGTTCATATTGCTGCATTCCTCGCCCGTGCCGTTAAAGTTGAACTCGCCCGAGCCGATGCGGAAGGTGCAGTCATCCGCCCATATATCCGAAACGTTCACCTTGCCAGAACCGACGTTTATAGTAAGCCCTTCAAGAGAAGTGTACGGCACCTTTACATTCAGCGTGCCGACGCTCCAAAAATCGTCCCAGCCGCTGCCCGAGCTAAGCGCGTCGCCCAGCCTGTCTATAAAATCGTCGAAGCTTGTTTCGGAGCTTGCACTAATGTGCAGCCCGAATTCGTCCATATAGGTTTCAACCTCGCCGTTTCCGTTTGAGTCCATTTCAAACTCCGTCGCATTGCCATTCGAAGGGATAAGGTTCACGGTGAACATTCCCGTGTCAAGCTCTATTCTGCTGTACGGTTCTTCGATTTCCCAGCTTTCGTGCTGCGTGTGAGTTTCCGCATCCAGAATAACCGAATCGCCGCTGTGGTGCGAGCCTCTGAACGAATCGAAAATCAGCCACGAAAACAGCAGGCAAACCGCCGAAATCGCACAGATAGGGATAAGAATCTTAAAAGCGTGCTTTATCATTTTTATCCCTCCTTACAGGTCATACAGAGCCTTGACGTGCCCTATTACGATATTCTTTACTATGCCGATAATGCCCTTTATAAGCAGCACGCCGAGCATCAGAATGGTAAGCCCGAGCGATATCAGGAACACCAGCAGGCAGCAGGATGTAGGAAAGCTGAGCGCGCTTTCTATTACCATCGGCAATGCTCCCAGAGCAAGACCGCCGCCGCCCGTGATAAGCCCGATTGCTATGCCTCCGAGCATCGCAATCAGCCACGACCACAGGAACACATCAAGCATTATCTGCGTGAAAAGCTTGCCGGCGTTCGGGTTCATCTTCATACCCTTGACATCGGTGAAATGGAAGCCCTTGCTTCCGGTGTTTTCGGGCTGAGGGGGAATGCTACTCTTGCGGTCGGCGCTGTTGTTAGCGCGCATTTCGTCGGTGCTGTTGGGATAAACCTCGACGTCAGCGGAGTTCTTTTTCAAGTTGTTCGCGGTGTCCTTTATCGCTTCCGCAGCGGACTGACCCGCGTTCTTAACAGCGTCCGCAACCGCGTGACCCGCCGCCTTTACTTCCTCGCGATTGAGCGCGTCCGCAATTGCGTGACCCGCAGTCACCGCCGCGTCCGCAACCGCTTTTCCCGCTGCGCCAAGTGCGTCGCCGAGCGACTGATTCTGCGCGTTCTGTGTGTTTTGCGCGTTTTGTGTGTTCTGTGTATTCTGTTCTCCCGTGCTCTGTGCCGCAAAACCGCCCGCCGAGCTTTCGCTTTCGGGGCGAATGTGCTCGGGGGTGATTTCGGGCTGAGGGGAGGAGGCTGTCGTCTGTCTTTCGCTGTATCCGTCGGGATAAATCTCCTCGGAGATATGCTCGGGAGTAATCTCAACAGCGGGCGCCTCGCCTGTTTTCAGCGATAAGTCCGCGGGCACGCTCTGTCCCGCTTTTGTAAGGCTGACGCGGGGTCTTTCCTGCTCAACCTCTCTTGCAACCAGCGAGTTAATCCTAGCGGATTCAAGGCTGAGGTAGTTTCTCGCTATCTCCTTTACGTCGCCAAGTCTGCGGCAGGTTTCCTCCTCGGAAATGCCAATGTTGGCGCTCGCCTTGAAATGCTCCTCGAAATCCGAGAAGATGTCCTCGTCGGCGTCTATGCCAATCCTGTGCAGCTCGTTGTGAAGCTGAAACAGGAAATCTTCCTTGTTATTCGCAACCATTATCCCTTATCCCCTTTCAGTAATCTGCTGACGCTTTCCGTAAACTCAAACCATTCGTCTTTCAGACACTTTAGCTCATCTTTCCCGCTTTCGGTTATCGTGTAATACTTCCTCGGCGGTCCTTCCTGCGATTCTACAATGTAGCTGTCGATTGCGCCCGCGTCTTTCAGGCGCTTCATCAGCGGATATATCGTGCCCTCGGTAAGCTCCATAAACGCGGATATTCTGCTGACAAGCTCGTAGCCGTAGCAGTCGTGCTCGTTCACTATCGACAGCACACAAAGCTCCAATGTTCCGCGCTTCAGTTGGGAGTTCATCTGTTCACTCTCCTTTTTCTTTTATGAAAAGTACCGCGAAGCCG
>SFHN01000084.1 GCA_004555635.1 [Eubacterium] saphenum | reverse complement strand
CCCTCACTACTCGCTTATCGTGCCTCAGAATCCCCGTCGAAACCTTTACGGGCCCGTTTTCTGCGGTGATATAATTCTACCACAAACATTCCGTTTTGTCAAGCATATTATATCACCTTTTGCAGGGCAAATTCAAGGAAAATTTGTTGCGAAAACGCGTTTTATGCCGCAGGCACAGCAGAATCGTAAAACGAAGTGCAATCGTATCCCGCTCCTTCAAGAAAATCGGGGATATCGGGCGAAGCGTAGAAATGAAGCGCGCCGACAAACATAAACACCGTGTCGCCGTTTTTGAGCCACTCTGTAACCTGCGCCGCCATTTTCTTTTGCCTTTCGGTGTACATTTTATCGTAGAAAAGCGCATATTGCTCTTTCAGCGTACCTTCAGGCTCGTCCTCGTGAAGCAGCCGAGTAAGCGTTTCTTCGTCAGCGCTCGCCCAAGCCGAAAACAGCTCACGCAGGTTGTCCGCCTGCGCTTCTCTTCCGTCCTTTGCGGCAGTTTCTAGCGCATACCGCACAAGCTCGTCCGGCTCGCTTGCCAAAACGGTGTATTGCTCCAAAGCGGTTTCAAGCTCTATAATCGGCTTGCCTTGTTTTTTGGCAAGAGAAAGGAAGTACGCTTCCGTGCCGCTTTCGCTGTCGTAGCCGCAGCTTTTTGCAGTTGCGTTTGTCAGCAGAGAACTCCACATAACGGGCTTATAGCTGTCGTATGCGGAGTTGTATATTCCAAGCTCCTTGAAAAAATCGCGTATCGTGTCGTAACTTTCACCGAGAAAATCCGAAGCGGTTGTACCCTCGGGGCAAAGCAGCAGGGAAGAGCACTCGCTGAGAAGCTGCTTGTTATTGGAAAGCGCAATTGTGTCAACCTCGCAAGCAACAAACTCGCTTTCGTAAAACGCGCTCATAATTTCCTCAGGGTAAACCGTACGCTTCGGGCAGGAATGCATTGAACCAAGCATATAAACCCTGCCGCCTGTTTCCGTGTCCTCTACACCGAAAAATGGGGGAGAAACCTCCTGTGTTTTCGCATTTGAACAGCACGACAGCAGCCCGAGCGCGATTATTGCCGCGGAAATAATGCAAAACCGCTTCATCTTACATAAACCGTCCTGTAATCTCAAACGAAGGTCCTTTCTGCCACAAAAACGTGTTCAGCGAAATCTCAAAACCCTTTCCCGGCTCGCACAGGAAATCCGCGGGACGTCCTTTCGGAAGCCCGAATCCCGCAAGCAGGTTTGTGATAACGCCTGCGTGGGTTATTACGGCGGCAGACTGTATTTCGCGCCGCATCATATCGCTGAAAACGGTGTCAAGCCCATCTATGCACCGCAGCGTAAAGTCGCCGAATTTCTCGCCGTTGGGCGGGCAGGCGTCGGCGCCGCCGCGAATCCAGTCGGCATATTCCTTGAGGTCCTTAAGCTGCTCCTGCGTCTTGTTTTCAAAATCGCCGAAGTTCATCTCGCAAAGCTCGTCAACAATCATAAGCTTGTGCTCGGGGTAGATTATCTCTGCGGTTTCAAGGCAGCGCGCAAGCGGTGAGGAATACACCTTGTCCACATCGGGGTACATATCATCGGCTGCGTATTGCTCAATAACCTTTGCGCCCTCGGGGCATAGCGAAAGGTCGGTCTGCCCGATATATCTGCCCTCAAGATTGCCCTCGGTAATTCCGTGTCTGATTAAATAGATGTAATAATTCTTCATTTTGGTTGCCTTTCCATATATACAAATTGATTTTTGCTGATAGCAAAGCGGGAAATTATGAATAATGTCCTACATATCCGACATTTTTTTGGTAAATATGCATCTTTACAAATCGACATAACTAGGATATAATATACTATGTGATGTCATTTGTTTGTGTGGGGCATTTTCCCCATTTTTTTGTCACAAAAACACCTTACAGGGAGAACATAAATGAAAAACGAAACTCCGCGCAATAAAGATTTCCCGCGCGTAATGACCCTGCTTAGAAAAGAGCGCAAGCTCAGCCAGAAAAAGGTTGCCGCTGACCTCGGGATAGCACAGGCGCTGCTTTCTCACTACGAAAACGGAAAGCGTGAGCCGGGACTTAACTTTCTTGTGCAGGCGGCTGATTACTATGGGGTATCGGTTGATTATCTTCTCGGCAGGACAAGCTCCACAACCGGCACTGTTGTCACCGAAAGCGAGCTTAACGACAGCAGCGCAAACGAGAAATTCGCGGGCGCGATTGCTTTTTCCGCAGCTGCATTCAGAAAGAAGATTATAACAAACGCGCTTGAAGTTGTGTTTACGCTTCTTGCGAAAACCAAGAACAACGAGCTTTGCGAGCACGTCGCGAATTTCCTTACAACGGCGGTTTACCGCAGCTACCGTATGGTATACAGCGCGGGCGGGCAAAACGATGAAAACTCGTTTGCTGTTCCCGTTGACGAGGTTTCGGGCGCGGTTTATTCATCAATGCAGCTTGACGACATAAAGGCTTCGAGAGCCGCGAAGGGCGGAAGCGCTGATGACAGGATAACGAATGCCCGCCTTGAGCAGGAGTTCTCAAAGCAGTCTGCTGCGCTTTTCTCGGTGGTAAACTCCACGGAAAAAAGTATCGGAAAGCTTAACTGATTATATTCGGACGTAATATTCAGATAGAAGGACGGCTGAAACGCCGTCCTTTTTAGTTTGCCGGAAAACTATATTCTTCGTTTTCAGCTTGAATGAACTCAAAGCCTTTTTACCTGTTCCAGTATTTCCTGTCAAGACTTCTGAAGCTGATTGCCTGCGAAATATGCGCTTTCTGAATAATCTCGCTGCCCTGAAGGTCGGCGCAGGTTCGCGCGACCTTTAGAATGCGGTCGTATGCTCTCGCCGAAAGCCCAAGCTTTTCAAACGCGGCTTTCAGCATTTGCTCTGCGTCGGGGGACAGCCTGCAAACCTCAGCTATGATGTCCGAGGTAATTCCGCTGTTGCTCTTGATAGATGTACCCGCAAAGCGCTTTGCCTGTATGTCGCGCGCCTTCTGAACTCGCTCTGCGATTGCCGCGGAGCTTTCCTGCGGCTTTCTGACGGCGAGGTTGTCGTACTCCACGGGTTTAACCTCAATCTGAATGTCAATCCTGTCGAGCACGGGCTGACTTATCTTGTTGAGATAGCCCGACACCTTCTGCGGCGAGCAGGAGCATTTTTTCAGAGGGTTTCCGAAATTTCCGCAGGGGCAGGGGTTCATTGCCGCTACAAGCATAACGTCGCAGGGATAGTTAACCGAGCCGCTTGCTCGTGATATCGTGATTTCGCCGTTTTCAAGCGGCTGCCGAAGCGCCTCAAGCACCCGCCTGTCGAACTCCGGAAGCTCGTCAAGAAAAAGCACTCCGTTGTGCGCCAGCGATATTTCGCCGGGGTGTGGAACGCTTCCTCCGCCGACAAGCCCAACCTCGCTCGCCGTATGGCTCACCGAGCGGAACGGACGGGTTGTCACCAACGGCTCGTTCGGGTTTATTATACCCGCGACAGAGTGAATCTGCGTTGTTTCTATGCTCTCGCTGAACGTGATTTTCGGGAGAATAGAAGGAATGCGCTTAGCAAGCATTGACTTTCCCGAGCCGGGCGGTCCAAGCATAAGTATGTTGTGCGAGCCTGCCGCAGCTACCTCGATAGCGGACTTTGCCGAAGCCTGTCCCATAACCTCCGAGAAATCTGCGTAATGCTTCTGCCTGTCGTCGGAGGGAATGTATTTAGGCTCGCGTTTCAGCCCCGTGCCTTTGTTGAGAAACTCGATTATTTGCGTGATGTGTTCCGCGCCGTAAACCTCAATTCCGTCAGTAACGCTTGCTTCTCTCGCATTTGCAGCGGGGAGAAAAATCTTCTTTATGCCGTTCTGCGCGGCGGTAAGCGTCATAGAAAGCGCACCGTTCACGGGCGCGATATTTCCGTTTAAGGCAAGCTCTCCGATGAACGCGCAGTCGTCGGTTTTCCCCGTGATAACTCCGCCCAGCGACATCAGCGCAACCGTAATCGGCAGGTCGAACATCGAGCCGATTTTTCTGACGCTTGCGGGCGCTAGGTTAACCGTAACCCTGCCGTTAAGCAGCTTCAAATCAAGCTGACCGAGAACGGAGCGTATTCGCGCCTTGCTTTCCTGAACCGCGATATCGGGCATACCCACTATGTCAAAGCAGGGCTGACCTGTGGAAATGCTTGCCTGCGCAGTAACGGGAAACGCGTTAAGCCCAAAAAGCCCGATACTGTTTATCTCGCTGTACATATTCTTTCCTCCGTCGTCAGATTCTCTGATAGCTTTCAGCAAGCTCTCTGAGCTTGCTTGCATTTGCGCGGGAAAGCGCGTTTTGCTTCATTCGCCAGCTCCAGTTTCCGCCGACGGTAGAGGGAACGTTCATTCTTCCCTCTGCGCCAAGCCCCAAGACATCCTGCATAGGGATAATCGCGAGGTTTGACGGGCTTGCGTAAACGCAGCGGATAAACGCCATATTCGTGCGCTCAAAAAGGCTCTTTCGTATGTAGCGCTTTGCCATAACGCGCGACTGCGGGTCTGCCTCTCTGTACCACTGTATAATGGTGGCATTGTCGTGCGTACCGGTGTATGCAACGGAGTTTTCGGGATAGTGGTGGGGGAGATGTTCGTTGTCGTTATGCTCGGGGTTAAAACCAAACTGGAACACCCGCATTCCGGGGAAGCCGCTGTCTTTTAGCAGCTCTTTTACGCTGTCGAAAATATCTCCCAAGTCCTCCGCGATAATGTTCACATCGCCGAGTTCTTCTTTTATAGCGTTAAACAGCGCCATTCCCGGACCCTTTTCCCATTTGCCGACAACCGCGTCCTTGTTTCCGAACGGAATTGCATAGTAGGTGTCGAACGCGCGGAAGTGGTCAATACGAAGCATATCATAGCACTCCGCCGACTTTTTCACGCGCTTTATCCACCACTTGTAGCCGTCCTTCTTCATCTCGTCCCAGTTGTAGAGCGGGTTGCCCCAGAGCTGACCCGTCGCCGAGAAATAGTCCGGCGGCACACCCGCAACGCGGCTCGGGTTTCTTCTCTCGTCAAGCTCAAACAGTTCGGGCTGCGCCCAGACGTCGGCGCTGTCGGGCGAAACGTATATCGGAATGTCGCCGATAATGCTTATTCCGTTCTTGTTGCAGTAGCGCCTGAACGCGTCCCACTGATGGAAAAACAGATACTGAACAAACTTTATGTAGTGGATTTCCTCGCGCAGCTCGTCGGTGTAGCGCTGAATTGCTTCGGGGTTGCGCAGCTTTATGTCATCGTCCCAAAGCGTCCACGGCTTGCCCGAGAACTTCCCTTTAAGCGCGGTGAAAAGCGCGTAGTCGTCAAGCCAATCCGCCTCCTTGCTGATGAATGCGGTGTAGCCTACATCGTCCTTAAACGAAGCAAAAGCCTCGCGCAGAAGCGCGTCGCGCGTTTTCGCAACCTTGTCGTAGTCAACATATGACGGGTCTGCGCCGAAATCGGCATTCTGGCAGCTTTCCTTTGTGATATACCCGTCCTCAACAAGCAGGTCTAGGTCAATCAGCAGCGGATTTCCCGCGAAGGAAGAAAACGGCTGATACGGCGAGTCGCCGTATCCCGTCGGTCCTATCGGAAGCACCTGCCAATAGCTTTGCCCCGCGTCCTTAAGCCAGTCTGCGAACTTCTCTGCTTCCTTGCCGAATGTGCCTATTCCGTAGGGTGAGGGAAGCGCCGTAATGTGCATTAACACTCCGCATTTTCTGTTGTTCATCGAAGTTGCTCCTTTTATGCAGATTTATTGTCTGGCGAGGGCTTTTTGCCCGTGCCGCCTTTTTTGTTAAGGATAAACTGCTTGATTGCCTTTGCGCCGTCCTTAAAGTTGAGAGCGCAGATTATAAGAAACAGAACCGAGTTTATGAGGTTCATCACAAGCCCGTATTCCATAAACATCGTGTTCACAAGCATACCCGAAAGGAAGAAC
>SFHN01000083.1 GCA_004555635.1 [Eubacterium] saphenum | reverse complement strand
AAAGCGCATTTCCCGACTTATGCCCAATCTATATTATTATACTATATGATATCCGTTTTGTCAAATAAGAAAAGCAGCTATATTAAAAAAACGGCAGGAGAATATCCACCTGCCGTTAATCCGTATTCAAAGCGATTTTGTAACGCATGTTATATAACGTGCGAAATTATTCCTCGACGAAAACGCGCTTCATACGCATTTCGGTAAGGGGCTTGTCCGAGTAGTCGGTGCGAACCTCCGCGATTTCATCGACAACGTCCATACCCTCGACAACCCTGCCAAATGCAGCGTACTGCCCGTCAAGATAGGTGGAGTCTGCGTGCACGATAAAGAACTGGCTGGAGGCGGAGTTCGGGTTCTGCGCTCTCGCCATGGAGATTACGCCGCGAACGTGGCTGATGTTGTTCGGAACGCCGTTCGCAAGGAACTCGCCCTTGATTTTCGTGTCCGAGCCGCCCATACCCGTGCCGGTGGGGTCGCCGCCCTGAATCATAAAGCCCTTTATAACGCGGTGGAAGATAAGCCCGTCGTAAAAGCCCTCCTTCGCAAGGCGCGTGAAGTTCTCGCAGGATATCGGAGCAACCTCAGGGTTAAGCTCAATCTTTATCTGCTTTCCGTTTTCCATTTCAATAACAACCATAGTTATTCTCCTTTAAGATAATATCGCGGCTTCTGCCGCGGGAATGATACTATTATACATCATATCGGGGATATTGTCAATCAAAACGGGAAAAATCGGAAATCCCACTTGATAAAATCGCCGGTTTGTGCTACAATAAATGTATCAAATTATTTGGAGGAGAAAGCAATGATAGTTCAACCCAAGGTAAGAGGCTTTATCTGCACGACAGCGCACCCCGTCGGTTGCGACGCTGCCGTAAAGGCTCAGATAGACTACGTTAAGGCACAGCCCAAGACAAACGGCCCGAAAAAGGTTCTGGTTGTCGGCTCGTCAATGGGCTATGGTCTTGCTTCGCGCATTTCGGCGGCATATAGCTGCGGCGCGGCAACATTAGGCGTTATGTTTGACCGCCCCGCAAGCGGAAACAGAACAGGCACCGCGGGCTGGTACAACACCGCCGCCTTCGAGAAATACGCGGCAGCGGACGGGCTTTACGCTAAGACGGTAAACGGCGACGCCTACTCCGACGAGTGCAAAAAGCAGGTTATCGACCTGATTAAAGCGGATTTGGGCAAGGTGGATATGGTGGTGTATTCCCTCGCTGCGCCGAGAAGAACAGTAGGCGATGTCACCTACACAAGCGTTCTGAAAACCACCGGCGAAAGCTACACCAACAAGACGATTAACCTCGCGAAAAACGAGGTTTCAGAGATAACGCTGGAGCCTGCAACCGAGGAGGAGATTGCCGCTACCGTGAAGGTTATGGGCGGCGAGGACTGGGAAGCGTGGATTGACGCGCTGAAAGCGGCGGACGCTATCGAGGACAACGCGGTGACGGTTGCCTACTCCTACATCGGCCCCGAGCTTACCCACCCGATGTACCGCAACGGCAGCATAGGAAAGGCAAAGGACCACCTTTACGCAACGTCAAAGAAGCTTACCGAAAAGTATTCCGACAGCGGAATCAAGGCGTACATTTCTGTGAACAAGGCGCTGGTTACGCAGTCAAGCTCCGCGATTCCGATTGTGCCGCTGTACATCTCTATTCTGTACAAGGTGATGAAGGAAAAGGGCACGCACGAGGGCTGTATCGAGCAGATGTACCGCCTGTTCAATCAGAAGCTGTTCGGCGGCAGCGTTGTGACCGACGACGAGGGTATGATAAGGCTTGACGACCTCGAAATGCAGGACGATATCCAGAACGAGGTAACAAGGCTGTGGAACGGGCTTACTCAGGAGAACCTGAAGGAATGCACCGACCTTGACGGCTACTGGGCGGATTTCTACGCGCTGTTCGGCTTCGGCATTGACGGCGTGGACTACGACGCGGACGTTGAGGTTTAAGTCGAGTGCCTCGACACGCAATTCCGGTCGAGTGCCTCGACACGCTTTCCGCCTTTTGTTCAGCGAAACATTTGCATAGGATTATTAACGGCGGGAGTTAAAGGCTCCTGCCGTTTTGTTTTTGCGAAACTCCAACCCGCTTAAAACCCCGCAGCCGCTTTTCTGCCTTAAAATTCCGCGAAACCTCTTGAAAAATACGCGCTGTTATGGTATAATATATCCTGTATACTTATGCAAAGCGACACTTTTTGCCGCCGCGCATATAATGCATACAATTGGTACAATGAGTACAATTCACACAAAATGAAAGGAAAGTAAAAAAATGAAAGTTACGGTTGATACTATTATCGGCGATATCCTCGATGTAAACGCAGAGGCTGCGGCTCCCATCTTCTTCGGTATGGGAATGCACTGCCTCGGCTGCCCGTCCGCAAGAGGCGAGAGCGTTGGTCAGGCGTGTATGGTTCACGGCGTTGACCCCAACGTTATCGTAGAGCAGCTCAACGAGGCGCTCGGCAATTGATTCCCGCGCTTGACAACAGGCTGAAGGCGGCGGCGAGCCTGTGCAGAAAAGGCGTTGTTATCGCTGACGTCGGCACAGACCACGCGCTGCTCGCCTGCACGCTTGCCCTAAACGGCGCGAAAAGCGTTATCGCGTCGGACATAAACGACGGGCCGCTCGAAGCCGCAAGGCGGACGGTCTGCGACGCGGGCGTTAAGAATGTCACCGTCGTTAAGTCAGACGGGCTTGAGAAAATCGACTATGCCGACGACGTGGTTATCTGCGGAATGGGCGGCGAGCTTATTGCGCAGATAATCGACGGCTGCCGCTTTCTCTCGGAGAATACGCGCTTCATTTTACAGCCGATGACAAAGGCAGACGAGCTTCGGCGTGCGCTGTATGCAAGGGGCTTTGAGATTATCGAGGAAAAGACTGCATACGACGGAAAGCGCGGATATGTTATAATTCTCGCAAAATATACAGGCAGTATATCACAAATCGACCAGATTTTCGCGCTGACGGGAAAATGTAAAGACGGAAAGTATCTGCGCCTTGTCGCGGAAAAGCTTTTGAAAAACGCGCGCGGTATGGATAAGTCGGAGGACTTTTCTGCTCGGGCGGAGGAACAGCGCAAAACGGCAAACATCATACTCGCCAAGGCGGAGGAGCTTTTATGACAGTTAAGGAAATACTTCAGTACATCAATATGTTTTCCCCGCAGGAATATGCGGAAAGCTACGACAACGTTGGTCTGCTTGTCGGCAGCGAGGAAAGCGAGATTACGGGAATTTGCTGCACGCTTGACATAACTAACAGCGTTATCGACGAGGCGATTGCAAACGGCGCAAATCTCATCATAGCGCACCACCCCGTTATCTTCAGCCCGCTGAAAAGAATACCCGAATGGAGCCCCGTTGCAAAGCTTATCAAAAACGATATAAGCGCAATCTGCATACACACGAACTTCGATATGACGGAGGGCGGCGTAAACGACTCGCTGCTTGAGCTGCTTGGCTTTGAAAGCAGCGGCGTGCTTGAGCCTGTCCACGCAAACGGCTTGGGCTTCGGCGCGGTGTGCGATTTGACGCTCGGGTTTACGGTAAAGGGGCTTGCAGAGCACTGCAAATCGGCGCTTGACCTAAACTGCGTTAAATACTCGCGCGGCGAAAGAGCAATCCGCAGGGTTGCCGTGTGCTGCGGCAGCGGAGTAAACGAAAAGGTTATGCAGTTAGCAAGGGAGAAGGGCTGCGATGCCATAATCTCGGGCGACATAAAGCACAACTACTGGACAGAAGCGCAGGACAGCGGAATTACGCTGATTGACGCGGGGCATTTCGGCACGGAAAAGCAGGCTATGCACCGTATCGCCGCGCTTATTTCGCGCCACTACAACGAGGTTCCCGTGTTCACCGCGGACAGCTGCAAGGAGCCGTGCCACGTTCTGAAATAATCGGAGTTCACAATACATTTCCCGCTTTTACGCGGGGAAAGGAGGAGCCGTGTCGCTTGACGGTGCATTTCTGCATTTGGTGAAAACGGAGCTGTCGCCGCTTATCGGCAGCAGGGTTGATAAGGTCTACCAACCGTCGCGCGAGGAGCTTGTGCTTTCGCTGCGGACGTTCCGCGACGGCGCAAAAAGGCTCGTTCTTTCCGCAAACAGCGTGTCCGCGAGGGTAAACCTCACGGAAGCCTCGTTCGACAACCCGCAGCAGCCGCCTATGTTCTGTATGCTTATGCGAAAGCACCTGTGCGGCGGAAAGCTTCTCGATATCCGTCAGGACGGGCTGGAGCGCATACTGTACTTCGACTTTGAGTGCACAAACGAAATCGGCGACAGGGTGGTAAACACGCTTGCCGCGGAAATAATGGGGCGCCACAGCAACATTATTCTGATACGCGACGGCAGGGTTGTTGACAGCATAAAGCGCATAACCGACGACATTTCCTCGGTGCGGCGGGTGCTGCCGAATATCCCGTACGAAACGCCCCCGCGCAGCGACAGGCTGTGCATTCTCGACGCGTCGCCTGAGGAGATTTTCGCGCAGTGCGAAAACAGCCCCGAACGGCTCGCAAAGCGGCTTACGCAGGTGCTTGAGGGAATTTCACCGATATTCGCGCGGGAGTGCGCGTATTACGCGGCGAAGGACGTTGACGCGGTTTGCTGCGAGCTTTCGGAAAGCGCAAGGGACAGGGTGCTGTTCTTTCTCGCGAGGGCAAAGAAAGCGCTTAACGGCGGCGAAGCCGACTTCACAACGGTAAGCGAGCTTTCCGGCAAGAAGAAGGACTTCTGCTTTATAAACATCGAGCAGTATTCCACCGCAATGCTTATTGGCAAGGCAGAAAGCGCAAACGCGCTGCTGGACGGCTTTTTCGCGGCGGCGGACAAGACCGAGCGCACAAAGCAGCGCGCCCGCGATATGTTAAAGCTTCTGATGAACGCATACGAGCGCGTCAGCAGAAAGCTGGAGCTTCAGAAGAAGGAGCTTTCCGAGTGCGGCGAGCGCGAGGTTTTCCGAGTCCGCGGCGATATGATAAACGCGAACATCTATCGTCTGGAAAAGGGAATGACCGCCTGCACGCTTGAGGACTTCTACACGGGGCAGCCCGTGGAAATTCCGCTTGACGCAAGGCTTACTCCCGCGCAGAACGCGCAGAAATACTACACCGAATACCGCAAGCTTGATACCGCGGAAAAGAAGCTCACCGAGCTTATCAAAAAGGGACAGGACGAGCTTGTCTACATCGACAGCGTTTTCGACGCGGTCAGCCGAACAGACAGCGAGGCAGAGCTTTCGGAGATACGCAGAGAGCTTCGCGAGCAGGGCTATATCCGCGGCGGAAGAAACGATGAGAGAGCGGACAAAGCGAAAAAGCCCTCCGAGCCGATGAAATTCCGCTCGACGGACGGCTTTGAAATCCTCGTCGGGAAAAACAACTGCCAAAACGACCGCCTTACGCTCAAAACCGCAAAGGCAACGGACATCTGGCTTCACACGCAGGGAATTGCGGGAAGCCACGTCATTATCCGCACCGAGGGGAAAACTCCCACGGAGCGGACGCTTTTCGAGGCGGCAATGCTTGCGGCGTTTCACTCGAAGGGGCGAAGCGGCTCGCAGGTGCCGGTGGATTACACGGCGGTTAAGTTTGTAAAAAAGCCCGCAGGCGCAAAGCCGGGTATGGTCATCTTTACCAACAACAAAACATTGTTCGTATCGCCCGAGGAGCAGCTTGTCGAGTCGCTCAGAGCCGACAAGGCACAGCGCGGGTAATGCGGACATTTAACGATAACACAAAGGAAAAGGAAAGGACATCCGATAATGAGAAAGGAACTTGCAAAGACCTACTCCCCAAAGGACTTTGAGGACAGAATTTATCACAACTGGGAGGAACAGGGCTACTTCCACGCGGAGATTGACCCGAAGAAAAAGCCCTACACCATCGTAATTCCCCCGCCCAATATTACGGGACAGCTTCATATGGGACACGCGCTTGACAACACGCTTCAGG
>SFHN01000082.1 GCA_004555635.1 [Eubacterium] saphenum | reverse complement strand
CACCCCTCGGCAATCAGCTTTGCCGCTGCAACACCCATTTTGGTTGCCAGAATCCGGTCAAAAGCGCAGGGCGTTCCGCCGCGCAGAATATGCCCGGGAATGACCGCCCGCGTTTCAAACCCGGTGCGGGAAGTGATCTCCTCCGCGAGTTTTAAGGAAATATAGGAAAATCCGTCTTTTTTGCGCTGCTGCGCGCGTTCCTCTTTTGCCATGCGGAATTCGTCCTGCGTCATGGCGCCTTCGGCGATCACAATGATGGAAAATGCCTTGCCGGCTTTGGCGCGTGCGCTCACCGCCTTGCTTACCGTTTCGTATGAATAGGGGATCTCCGGCAGCAGAATCACATTTGCGCCGCCTGCAAGACCTGCGTGCAAAGCAAGCCAGCCCGCATGATGTCCCATCAGCTCAATGACCATCACACGCCCGTGGCTGGCGGCCGTTGTGTGCAGACGGTCGATCTGCTCGGTGGCTGTTTCGACAGCGGTTTGAAATCCAAACGAAACATCCGTACCGTATACGTCGTTATCAATGGTTTTGGGCAGCGCCAAAATGTTTACGCCTGCCTGCGCCAGTTTAAGCGCGGTGCGATGCGTGCCGTGTCCACCCAATACCAGCAGACAGTTAAGCCCCAACGCATTGCATGCGTCCCGCATCGCGGCGATTGCGGCATCGTTTTCCTCTTCGGCAAGCAGAGACGCCGTTTTGTACGGTGTGCGCCGCGTACCCAGTATGGTGCCGCCGCGCGTGAGCAGGCCGGACAGGTCTTCATGTCCAAGCACACGGGAATGTCCCTCCGTGAGCCCGGAAAAGCCGTTTTCGATGCCGATGATCTCAGCACCGGGCATGCGTTCGCGAATGGCGGTGGTCGCACCGCGCAATGCTGCGTTCAAACCGGGGCAGTCGCCGCCGCTTGTGAGTATACCGATTCTAAGTTTTCCCATTGTTTTTACCTCCGATATATCAGCCCCGAGGGGCAGTTTGTACTATCTGTTGGAAAGCTTTATCCTGTTGTCCGTTCCGCTGAACATAAGCACTTCCATACTGAAAAGCCGCGACCAGATTCTGTCCTGATAGCGCTCGTTTATTTGCTGCGGATTTAGGTTTGTGCTTATTATCATCGGAATACCGCGGTTAACGCGCGCGTTGATTATCTCATAAAGCCTTGCTATGTTGTATTCGCTTTTGGTTTCTGCGCCGAGGTCATCGAGAATAAGCAGCTCGCAGCCGAGCAAAAGCGACATCGTATCGCCCTCCGCGCGCCGAAACTGCTCGTTGTCCATCATACGAAGCAGCTCGGGCACCGAGCCGTAAATCGCGCTGTACCCGCGCTCGATAACCGCGTTTGCAACGGCGAGAGAAAGGTGCGTTTTGCCAAGCCCCGTTGCGCCTATCATCAGCATTCCGCTGCCCGTACCGTCAAAGCTGTTGGCGTACTCTATGCAGCGCGAAAGGTTTTGCGCCATAATTTTGCGCGGGTTTTCTCCGCCGGATGGTTTGTCGGAAGTATCGGGGTAAAGCGAGAGGTCAAAGTCGTCAAAGCTCTTTAGCTTCATAGGGGAGCGGTCGTTAAGCGCTTTTGAGGCTGCGGCATAAACCTGCTTCATAAAGCAGCCGCACCATTTCCCGTCAACGCAGCCCTTGTCCTTGCATAATTTACAGGTGTATTGCGGCTCGAGATAATCCTTATCAAGCCCAAGCGAAGTCAGCAGGCTTTCCATCGCGCGGTTAAGCGACAGCGCTTCGTTTTTCAGCGCCTCAAGCTGCGCGGAAAAGTCCTTATCCTTGCGCATAATAAGCTGAACAACGCCGCTCGCCTTATCCGCCAGCTTTGTTTCGAGCTGAGCATATTCGGGCGCTTTCGCAATGACCTCCGCCCGTCGCATAAGCTGAATTCTTTCGTTTTCCGCACGCCTTGCTGCAAGCACAGAGTGCGCCGCTTCATAGTATTTTTCGTCAAGTGCCATATTCTATACCTTATGTT
This sequence comes from [Eubacterium] saphenum, assembly GCA_004555635.1. Taxonomy (GTDB): domain Bacteria; phylum Bacillota; class Clostridia; order Oscillospirales; family Ruminococcaceae; genus CAG-115. Next base: position 4,199 of record SFHN01000082.1, on the reverse strand, counting down.
TTAGTATCGCTGTATTTCTTCATAATCTGCGCCATAACTCCTTCCACATCAAAGGAGGAATCCGTTTTAGCGCTCTCGGTTTTCTTCTTTTCGGAGGAGGTGAGTGCCGCGGGAGTTTTTATGCCGTTTGTAAACCAGTTTTCGAGTATCTTGTCGCAGTAGGGGAATGACATTTTCCCCGTGTGGTTTAACGTTTCCTCGTAAGCAAGCATTATCATCTCGATATCAAAGCCGCGCTCCGCAGTCCAAACGCGGATATACTCCTGCTGCTTTGCGGTGAACTTTGTGTTAAGCTCCATTTCCTTGCGAAGCCGCTCCTCGACTGTGTTTCTGCGCTCAAGCTCCATTATCTTCGCGTCGGCAAGCTCTAACGTAGTTATGCCGTTATCAATCCAATCCTGCGCAGCTTTTACGATATACGCGGGGGTAGCCTTGTCAATCTTTACGCAGTAGCTCAAAAGCATTACCGCAACCTCGGCGGGCATTCCGAGCGTATCGGTGAGCGCAATTACCGCCTGCATATCCTTTGTTTTGAGCGGGTGACCGTACAGCCGCTCTGCAGCCTTGAAAAGATAATCAATCTTCTCGTCGTTTTTCATTCGCTCGGCGATTTCTCCCGAGGTAAAATACAGTCCGAAGTCGCTGCCGACCTTTTTGAGAGAACTGCCTGCGCTTTGTACGGGAGCAGGCGCCGCCTCGGTTTCGGGCGGAATAGCGGGCGCGTCGCTCGGCACAAGGGTTTGTCTGTTCTCGTTTGAAAGCTCCGGGCTTTCGGCAATCAGCCCGCGCTGTATCCAGAAGCGTGCCGCGTCCTCGACCTCGCCCTCGCTTTTTATCCCAAGCTTTTCGCAAAGGGTCGCCGCGGAATATACTCTGCCGCCGTTTCTGAGCAGAAAAAGCAGGAGCTTCAGCGCGTCGCCGCTGCACAGCTTTATGTATTCATCGACAACGCAGGTCGGCACAGCCATAACGCTGTTCCAGCAGCCCGCATCAAGAGTGTAGTTCATATAATCACCAAGCTCCTTTGCTTTATCCTTACACATTTTATAATACCACAAACGCGCCGTTTTTGCAATAGAAAAACAGCGCGCCGTAAAAATTATTTGCGTTTTTTGAGCAGCGCCTCGGCGACGCCCCTGAGCGCAGCCATCAGGATAAGCGCTATCCCAATAATAGCCGCAAGCGCGACCCATTCGGCTATTCCGAGCGGAACGAAGTAAAACAGCTCGCCGAATATCACCGCCGCACCGACAAACGCCGCCGCAATCAGCGCGAGAAGAATTATGTGCCAAAGCTTCATCGGCTTGCTGACGTGTGCCACAACTCCGTAGCATACGGCAGCGGTGAGAATTGTCGCCATTGTCGAAAGCTGCTCGTCGGAAGCCCCGAGGATTTTTTGGAACACCAGCAGCAGAATTATCCCGACAACAGCCGCAATACCGCCCGGCGCGGCGTTTCTTATAATGTTTCCCGCAAAAGAGCCGCTTACCTTGTTCTTATTTGGTTCAAGCGCCAGCAGGAACGACGGAATACCAATCATCAGCGCGCTTATCAGCGTCATCTGAATCGGGCGGAACGGATAAGACAGCGGCAGCACCAGGAACACCGCCGAAAGCAAAAAAGACAGAATTGTCTTTACAAGAAACAGTGCGGACGATCGCTGAATGTTGTTGATAGTACGTCTGCCCTCATAGACAACCTGCGGCAGCGACGAAAAATCGGAGTTCAGCAGAACGAGCTGCGAAACGCTTCGCGCCGCGTCGCTTCCCGACTGCATTGCAATCGAGCAGTCCGCTTCTTTAAGCGCGAGAACATCGTTCACGCCGTCGCCCGTCATAGCCACCTTGTGCCCGCGCTCTCTCATCGCCTTTACAAGCGCAAGCTTCTGATACGGAGTAACTCTGCCGAAAACCGTGTACCTTTCGGCGGCTTCGGCAAGTTCTGTTTCGTTTAGCGTTGACGCGTCAATATAGCTTTCCGCGTTGTCTAACCCTGCGCGCATTGCTACCTGCGATACGGTGCGAGGGTCGTCGCCCGAGATAACCTTTAACGAAACGCCCTGTTCCTTGAAATATGCAAGCGTTTCGGGCGCGCTGTCCCTTATCTTATCCGAAAGGACAATGACAGCGACCGCCTTTAGCCCCTCGGGCAGGCTTTTCTGCGGCAGCGCCTGTTCGCTCTGCGCCAAAACAAGCACTCGCATACCCTTTTCGGAATAGCCGTCGATTATATCGCGTATTTCTGAAAGCTGCTTTTCTGTCAGCACGAAATTAGGCGCTCCGAGGATAAGCGTACCGAAGCCGCTGAACTCTGCGCCGCTCCATTTTCTCTCGGAAGAAAAGGGAACCGTCCGAATTGCCTTTGGGTTATCCTTTTTGCCGAAGCTTTCCTCGATAGCCGCAAGGGAAGCGTTTTTCGCTTCAAATGCAGAGCAGAAAGCGCTTAAGCATAGCTTTATGTCCTGCTCGTTTTCTAGGAAAACCGCGTCGTTAAGCTCCATTTTGCCCTCGGTGATTGTTCCCGTTTTGTCAAGGCAAAGGACATCTACCCGCGCCAGAGATTCAACGCAGTAAAGGTCCTGACACAGCGTCTTTTTCTGCGCAAGGCGAATTGTGCTAAGCGCAAGCGCAACACTCGTCAGCAGCACAAGCCCCTCGGGAATCATTCCGATAAGCGCCGCAGCGGTGCTTACCGTTCCAAGCTCAAACGTCTGCTTCAGCACAAGCAGGCTTTTCGCCAACAGCACCGCGCCGAAAGGGAATATGCAGACCGAAACCACCGAGATAATCTTGTTTATCGCCCTCATCATCTCGGAGTTTGGCTTCTTGATATACTTTGCGCCGCTCGTTATCTTGTTCGAGGTGCTTTCCGCACCGACGCGGACAGCCTGCGCCCTTACCGAACCGGAAACGATAAAGCTGCCCGACAAAAGCTCATCGCCGACAGATTTCTCAATAGGGTCCTGTTCGCCTGTGATAAGGCTCTCGTCAGCTTCGCAGCCGCCCTGCAAAACAAGGCAGTCGGCGCAGACCTGCTGACCCGCGCTTATAAGCATTATGTCGCCCTTGACAATCTCGGAAACCGCGCAGACAAGCTCCTTTTCGTCGCGAAGAAGCTTTGCCTTCGGCGCGGAAATCAGCGAAAGCTTGTCTATAACGCGCTTCGAGCGTATTTCCTGTAAAATGCCGATTGCGGTGTTGCAGATAACAACGCCCATAAACAGCATATTCCGGTAGCTCCCCGTAATGAAAATCATAACCGCAAGCACCAGATTTATGAAATTGAACAGCGTAAAGATGTTATCCTTGAAAATCTGTCCTACGCTTTTCGTTTTGATTTCAAAGCTGCCGTTGCTGTGACCTTCGGCTTTAAGGCGCTCTGCCTGTTCTGCGCTAAGCCCTTTGTTTACATCTGTATATTCCATATTTCCTCCGTGGACAAATTATCGAAATCAAAGTGTTTTTCTTCAGTAAAGTATATCACACTTTTCCGCATATTTCAAGCAGAAAGGGATATTCTACTGTAAAAAGAAACGCAAAGGAGCGCGAAAATGGAAAAAAACGTGCATACCGCACTTCCGACCGACCTGCCTATTGACAGCTCGCTTGATGTGAACATAAAGAACATTCAGAAGATAACGTGTAAATCCTCCGATGTCATAGTGAAAACGGGAATGGTCTGCGGTAACAGGATTGCCGCAGTTACCTGCGAGGGAATGGCGGATACCGACACGCTTGCAATGCTGATTTACCAAAAGCTTAACGAAGTCGGAAACGCCGAGAAAATGCCGCCGGACGAGCTTATGACGCACCTTTGGGACATATACCTCATTGCAGCGGAGCAGCTTGAAATCAAGAACCTCGGCGACCTTATCCTGAAAATGCAGTCTGGCTTTGCGATTATACTGATAAACGGCTGCACCCGTGCAATCGCGATAGGAGTGCAGGGCTACAAGTCGCGCAGTATCGACGAGCCGTCGTCCGAGCTTAACGTTCAAGGCTCGCGCGAGGGCTTTGTCGAGGTTATCCGCACGAATATGGCAATGATTCGCCGAAGGATAAAATCTCCAACGCTGGTGTTTGATTTATTTCCGCTCGGCGACCGCAGCAACACCGACATCTGCATTTGCTACATCAGCGACAAGGTTTCTCCCGAGCTGCTGAAAAAGGTGCGCCGCCGCATTTCCTCAATAAAGCTTA
>SFHN01000081.1 GCA_004555635.1 [Eubacterium] saphenum | reverse complement strand
GATTGCGAGCGTGGGGCACATTCCGAGCAGGGAAACCAGCGACGGGTTCTCCTTGATAATGCCCTTGGTAAATTCCTTCATATAGCTCACTGTGCCTCACCTCCGTTCTGTACGTTTGCGTTATAGCAGCTAGCCGCCTCGAGTGCGATGTTAACCGCGTTCGCAACGCCCTTTGACGAGAACGTTGCAGAGGTCACCGCCTGCACCTCGTTGTCGGCGGCAGGCTCTGACTTTACGATAACGGCTTCGGAAGAAATGCCCTTGAAGTTAGCGAGGAACGCGGGGTCGCTTGTCTTTGTGCCAAGACCGGGGGTTTCCTCGCCTGTGGATACAACGGAAACGCCCGCAACCGCGCCGTCCTTTACTCCGACAAGTATATCGTAGCCGTCCTTGTAGCCCTTTACGACTACCTCAACCGCAAGGCTTCCATCGTTCTTCTTTATAAGCTTTGTTATGCGGGAGGCGTTGGTTTTCAGAAACTCGCTGTCAGCCGTTTCCATAGCGCCGCGCCACTTGTCCGCAGGAATAACGGAGTAGTCCTCCGCCGCGCCGCCATATATTGCGACAGCCGCCGCAGACTGCTTGTCGGTAAGCACTCCCGAAGTATCTACATACGTCAGATTGTACACCACGATAATCAGCGCGGAAATCAGCGCGACTATCAGCGAAAGAATTATAACAGGCTTTACGGAAGTCATTTCTTCGCCTCCTTTGCGGATTTCGCCGCGCCGAGCGCTTTCGGCGCCGTAAATCTCTCAATAAGAGGAGTTAAGCAGTTCATAACAAGTATCGAGTAGCTTACGCCCTCGGGAAGCGAAGCGTACATTCTTATCGCAAACGTGATAAGTCCGCAGCCAATGCCGAAAATCAGCTTTCCCTTTACGGTGAGGGGGGTGGTGGAGTAGTCCGTCGCCATAAAGAACGCACCGAGCATAAGTCCGCCCGACATAAGCTGATACAGCATAAACGTGAAGTCGCCGCCGCTGTACAGCAGCGAAGCCACGGCAACAGTTCCGATAAACGCAAACGGCGTTACCGGGTGGATAAGTCCCGTTGCAATAAGGTAAATTCCGCCGACAAGAATTGCGAGCACGCAGGTTTCGCCGAGGCAGCCGCCGCGAACGCCGAGGAACATATCCAGCAGCGACGGAAGCTCGTCTGCCGAAGCCGCAAGGGGCGTTGCTGAGGAAACCGCGTCAACCCCGCCCCAGCTTGACAGCGGAGCAGTCCACTTTGTCATACTCGCGGTAAACGAGAGCATAAGCACAATTCGCGCGGTGATTGCGGGGTTCGCGAAGTTCTGTCCTATGCCGCCGAAAAGGCACTTTACTATTACGATAGCCACAAAGCTGCCGATTATCGCCATATAAACGGGAAGGTCAACCGGCAGGTTAAACCCGAGCAGCATTCCCGTAACAATTGCCGACAGGTCGGAAATCGTGTTGTCGCGCTTTGTAACAAGGCAGAAAAGCCACTCGAAAAGCACGCACGCCGTGCAGCAAATTACCGTCAGCACCAGAGCGCGAAGCCCGAAAATAATCGTTGCCGCAATCAAAGAGGGACACAGCGCAATGATAACGTTAAGCATTATCTTCTGCGTTGTCCAGCTGCTGCTTATATGCGGCGACGGCTCAACAATAAGCTTATTCATCCGCTGCACCTCACTTCTTCTGCCCGCTGGCTCTTAAAAAGTCCTTGGCGAGCTGATTTTTCTCCGCAAGAGGACGCTTCGCGGGGCAGACAAAGCTGCACGCGCCGCAGTTCATACAGAGATTTACCTTTAGCTTCTCGAGCGCCTTTGCGTCGCGCGCGTCATATGCGCTTTCAAGCTCCGTCGGCATAAGATTAACCGCGCACGCTCTCACGCAGCGCCCGCATCTTATGCAGGCTGTGGGCTTTTTCACGGGGCTGTCTGCGAAAAGCAGAACGGCGTTGTTCGTCTTGCCGAGAGGGGTGTCGGGGTCAAACGCGCACACACCCATCATCGGACCGCCGAGAACTATGCGGTCGGGCTGCTTTCTCTGCTCGACAAAGCCGACTACGTTGTGCAGCAGCGTGCCGACGGGTATGATGAAGTTCGCGGGCTTGCTCACCGCGTTTCCGTCAACGGTAATGCGGCGCTTTACAAGCGGCATTCCCGTTCTGAAATAGTTGTCCAGAAACGCCGCAGTGGATACGTTCATAACAACGCAGCCGACATCGGCAGGAAGCTTTCCCTCCGCCAAAACCCTGCCGGTCAGCGTGTGGATAAGCACCTTCTCAGCGCCCTGCGGATAGGAGGACGGAAGCTGCTTTACCGTGATTTCGGGGGTGTTTTTAAGAAGCTCGGTAAGCTTCGCAATCGCCTTTGGCTTATCCGCTTCAATGCCGATTATCGCAGCGGGAATGCCAAGCTGCTTCATAACCATTTTTATTCCGCCGACAACCGCGTCGGTGTTTTCGATAAGCTCGCGGTAGTCGCTCGTTATGTACGGCTCGCACTCCGCGCCATTAAGCAAAAGGTACTCGATATGCACCTTCTCGGGGTCGTATGCAAGCTTGACGTGGGTCGGAAAGCCCGCGCCGCCGAGTCCGATTGCGCCGCTCTCCCTTACCGCCTTTATGAAGTCATCGCGCGAATTTACCACGGGAGGACAAACCTCCTCGGAAACCTCGTCCTTGCCGTCGTTTTCTATGATGACGGTTTTGCAAAGCCTGCCGTTTGCATTCATAATGTCCTTGATTTCCTTAACAACTCCGCTGACGCTTGAGTGAAGCGGCGCGGACATAAACGCAGAGGTGTCGCCTATCTTCTGCCCGATTTTAACGTAATCGCCCACCGCGACGCAAGGGTCGCAGGGCGCGCCGATGTGCTGTGCCATACTTATCGCTACCATTTCGGGCGCAGGTATCCTGCGCGTCTGCTCCTCCGCCGAGGCACTGAAATGCGGCAGCTTTATAGAATGGAGCCTGCCCATACCGTATCTGTCCTTTCTGTTCTCATTTGGGTGTAAAATATATGATAACGCGCAGCCTTTCCCTTTAGGCATAGTCTGTCTGCATTTATACATACATATGTCCATTTTAATCCATTATGAAGCATATGTCAAGTGCTTTTCTACAAAAAAACGGTGCTTTCGTGTCAGTTTCACAAAAGCAGCCGATTTGGTATGGCAAATTCGCTAAGGCTGGGGATTTTTCCGAACGACCGAAACCTCCCCGGAGCAGGAAAAGCTGTCGGCAAGCCCCTCGGTGACATAAACGCGCCCGTCCTCGTTTACATAGACAAAACCGAACTCGTCGGAGTGCGCCCGCCAGAAGTCGGCGCTCGCTTCAAGCCCCATTACGAAAAGCGCGGTGGAAAGCCCGTCGGCAAGCGCTCCATCGGCGCTCACTATCGTAACCGAGGCAGCACCGCTGCGCGCGGGCTTTCCGTCGGCGGGGTTGAGAATGTGGTGGTAGCGCGTTCCGTCCTCGCCGTAAAAGTAGCGCTGATATCCCCCCGAGGTCACAACCGCGCAGTCGCTGACGCTAAGCACGCCGAGGTTTCCGTCGCCGCTTGGCGAAGCAATCGCAACCCGCCACGGCTTTCCGTCGGGCGAGCTTCCGACGCAAAGGATATTCCCGCCGAGGCTTACTATCGCGGAGGTTATTTCATAGCCGGAGAGAACCTCCCGCAGCCTGTCCGCCGCGTAACCCTTTGCTATTCCGCCGAGGTCAACCCGAACGCCCTCGCCGTGCGAAAGCGTAGTGCCGTCAAGGGAAAGCTTGTCGCTTCCGCAGACGGAAAGCGCTTCGGAAAGCTCGCTGTCGTTCGGGATATGCAGCTCGCCGCTGCGAAAGCCCCAAAGTTCCATAAGCGGCTGCACCGTGATGTCAAACGCGCCGCCCGTCTGCCTGCTAAGTTCAAGGCTGCGGCGTATAAGATAGGCGGTTTCCTCGGATATCTCGGCAGAGGGCGCGGAGTTTGCCGCAAGAATATCGCTGTCCGCGCCGCTCACCGAAAGCAGGCGGTCAAGGCGGTTTATCTCCTCGGAAGCCGCAGCCACCGCGTCCTGCGCGTTTTCGCCGTATGCCGAAACCGACATAAACGTGTCCATCGCGAAAATCGTAGCTTCTGCGCTCTTTTTTTCGCCTGCGCAGCCGCACAGCAGCATAAGCGACAATCCCGCCGCGATTATTCTCCGTTTCAAAGCCCGCAGCCCCTTTCTTTTTCGTTATCTTCATTATACATCTTTTTCGCTTGATAGGCAAGGGCAAAAGCAGCCGCTCCGCCGAATAATCAGTCAATTATCCCAAAAATAGCAGAAAAAAATATTGAAAATCACCAAAGCCTTTAATTTCCTGTTGATTATTTCAGTAAAAATTGTTATAATAAATGTACGCGAAAAATCGCGGATTTCTTTTATATTGTTAAGAGGTAATGCTTAATGCTAAAGGCAATTTTATCACGAAAGGACCTCTCGCTGTACAAGGATTACTTTGACTGCGTGAGCGACCTGCTGAGTGACAAGAATATACTTCGGCTGCGCGATTTCGCGCACCACAAGGGAACGACGCGGTTTCAGCACTGCCTCAACGTGTCGTACTACAACTTCAGGCTGTGCAAGCTGTTTCACCTTAATGCGCGGGCGGGTGCAAGAGCGGGGCTGTTCCACGACCTGTTCTTCTACAACCGCAAGGAGCACTCCCCCGTCGAGGGCGAGGGCTGGCACGGCGTCGGACACCCGAAGATTGCGCTGTATAACGCAAGCGAGCTGTTCTCGATTTCGCAGCTTGAGGGCGATATGATCGTGAACCATATGTGGCCGCTTTCGCTAAGGCTGCCGCGCTACCGCGAAACCTACGTCATAACGCTTGTGGACAAATTCTGCGCGTGCGCAGAGGTTGTCGCGCATTTCTTCCACGTCAGCGCACAGCAGATGCACGTTGCGACCGCGTTCGCCGCTATGCTGTTCCTGAGGTTTATGCACACAACGCTATAACATATTCGCTCCCCGTTTTCAGCGGGGAGCGTTTTTCTTTTGCTTTAGGACAAAACGGTTATTGCGACGGGCTTTGCGTAGCTTCTTATACCGTTGCCCTCGCTCGCAAGCAGACGAATATCCGTCAGCGTTATCCTTACGGGCACGGGCGTGCCTGCGAATTCCATTTTCTCATAGCGGTATTGCCCTTATATTGAAAGAGCCGCACTTGATGGTTTCGGTGCTAAGCTCCTTGTTAGAAGTTGTTACGCCCATAGTAATTCATTTCTTTCCGAGCTGTTATAAAGCTCATTATATATATGAGAAAGGAATGCTATGTGTTACCGCTCCTCGTGGCGTGCAAGCAGAAGCCCTGACGCAAGCGCCGTTACGGGCGCTACAGCGACTATCCCGAAGCTTCCCGCAACCGTATGGATAAGCTCCGCAGCTATGTACTTGTAGTTCAGTATACAGTCAAGCGGCGTTCCCTGCGCCATAAACACCATAAGCTGCGCAATGCAGCTTCCCGAATACGCCAGCAGCAGCGTTGTCGTTATCGTCCCCATTGCCGCCCTGCCGACGGTTATGCCCGATTTCACCGCTTCCCACGGGGTTATTTCGGGCTTCTTGCGGATTACCTCGTCCACTGCGGAGGTTATGTCTACCGCCAAATCCATCATCGCTCCCGACGAGCCGATGAATATCGCCGCCATAAAAATCTCGGTGAGGTTAAGGTGCTGAAACCCGCAGTACAACAGGCTTTCCGAGCCTGTCATAACTGCGCCGTGAATGTTCATAGCCCGCGTGAAAACCGCCCCAAGCGCCGCCGTGAACGAAAGCCCGATGATTATACCAAGCGAGGACGCAGCCGCCCGCCTGTCAAAGCCGTAAACCAGCGACACTATCATTATCGAAAGCAGCGCGGTAATCGCAATACCCGAAAAAATCGGGGATACCCCGTTGAGATACAGCGGAACGACAATTTTCCATATCATAAGTATCGTCAGGATAAACGACAGCACCGCTCTGACTCCCGTCTGACCGGCGAAAAGTATCAGCGCCGCAACGAATATTCCGACAAGCAGCAGCTCCCACGGCAGGCGGTAATGGTCGGTGAGCGAAACCGAGAGGATTTCGCCGTTTCGGTGGCTTATCCTTGCGTATGCGACGTCGCCCGCAGCAAATAAGCGCACAAGCCCCGTGTCGATAATTATACTGTCGTCTGTGGAAATCACCCTTGCGGCAACGCGCTCGGTTTCGCGGTAAATCAGCTTGTTTTCAAACCCCGTCGGGACAAGCAGCAGAATCACTATTATAATCAAAGCAGCCGCAACTGGCGCATAATAGCGCAGCGTTTGTGTATTTATCTTCTTCATAGCTTTCTCAATTCTATACAAAATATCTCCGCTGCCGTTTTTGACAGCGGAGTTTTGGAGGGAGGATTCGGCGGGAAGCTTAGTTTACACCCGTAAGCGCCGCCAGTTTGTCGTAAATCTTGGTGTTGTCATAATAACCGTTGAACAGCGCGGAGCCTGCGCCCTTTGCATAAACCGCTACGGGAAGTCCCGTGTGCGCATAGGAAGCAAAGTTTATGCCCGACTTGTTGTTAAGGATATGGGTGATTGTAACGGTAAGCGGCTCATAGCTGCCATAAAGCACATACTCTTCCTGTGTGGATACCTTTTCGCCGCTCATAGTCTTGTCGTATGCTGCTTTCAGCTTGTTGTACTCATATTCGGTGAGGACAAGGTTGGGTTTTTCCGAAGCGTCCTTGTCGTCTGCCGTCATAAGCCCGAAAAGCTTCTTAACGTCTTTCAGCACCACATTGAAAGAGGTCTTGTTTGCCTTGTACTTCGATACATAATCGCTGTCGAACTTCGCGTAGGAAAGCTTCTGATTCTTAAGATTGGTGAGATATGTGTTGTAGTCTGTTCCCGCATAGCCGATGGTAAGACCGCCTGTTTCGTGGTCGCCTGTTACGACGATAAGTGTTTCATCGGGATGTTCGTTGTAGAATTTAAGTGCCTC